>JBGTAR010000170.1:0-20322 GCA_041749815.1 Terrimicrobiaceae bacterium | reverse complement strand
GACTTGGTTTTTTGGGATCACCTTTCTTCCCGACTGGCTAATTTCGGCCTTCTGGGGACTTGTCAATATTGCGACCTTCTTTGGCAAGGTCACGGTGCTCCTGCTGGTGTTTATCTGGGTCCGCTGGACGTTGCCACGTTTCCGCTATGACCAGCTCATGAAACTCGGCTGGTACTTTTTCTTTGAGCTGGCTTTGGTGAATATTTTCATCACGGCGTTTGTGCTCGCATACGTCAAAGGGTGACGGCGTTTCTTGTGCCAATGCGGCTTGCCGAATTATTTCCCGGAACCTCGTGTGGGCCGCCAAGCGGATTGTAGATTATCCAAACACCTCTGATTGATGATTCCCGATTGTTGATTTTTGATCCGTGAAGCGCCCTTTCAGCATTCAAAATTCAACAATAATCAATCGAAAATTGCTCGCTTAATATGCCCTCTGTAAGGCGGGCTACGCTAGGCCACAATCTCGACAGGTGTCCCGGCGGGCACCAGATCGTAGAGGACAATGATTTCCGCGTTGCGCATGCGGATGCAGCCGTGGCTGGCGGGTTGACCGATGAGGTGTTCCTGGTTGGTGCCGTGGATGTAAATGTAACGTTCGTGGGTGTTGGCATTCTCAGAGTCCAGGCCCGCGAGCCAGAGAATGCGTGTGAGCACAAGGTCCTCTTCCCCACCGGGCAATGCGATTTCCCCCGTCGGTCGCCGGGCACGAAAAATAGTTCCGGGCGGAGCGAAATCGCCGAATTTTTCAGCGATGACAAAATGCCCCAATGGGGTTTTCAAGCTTCCCTCTTCACATCCCAGACCGAAGCGGGAGGTGGAGATTTCGTATTCACGGTCGATGAGACCCGAATAAATGAGAAACATCCGTTGGCTGTTCACTTCCACCCGCAGGGCCATCGGCGGGGGATCCACGGGCAGGAGCTTTTCCTGGCTGGCTTCATCCACGGCAGTCAGTTTGGCTGGGCTTCGGTTTGTCGCTGAAGAAACTGGCCGCGCCCCGGCGTTCCCACAAATTGGCCATCCCGCACGGCCACCTCTCCGCGGAGGGTCACGACGGAGGGACGCCCCTGGATTTTCCAGCCCTCATACGCATTGTAGTCGATGTTCATATGGTGGGTTTTTGCGCTGAGGGTGCCCTGATAGTTAGGATCAAAAACAACCAGGTCCGCGTCTGCACCCGGCTGAATGGTGCCTTTCCGGGGATAGAGATTGAATATTTTGGCGGCATTGGTACTCGCGATACTGACAAACGTGCAGAGATCAATTTTTCCTGTGAGCACTCCATGGGTATAGAGGAGATTGATGCGGTCTTCGATGGCAGGGATCCCATTGGGGATCTTTGTGAAGTCATCTTTGCCCATGATTTTCTGTGTTTCAAAATCAAAGGGTGCATGGTCGGTGCCGACCGTGTTGATCAGGCCCTGCCGCAGGGCATTCCAAAGGATGGGCTGATGGGATTTGTCGCGAAGCGGTGGGGACATCACGTATTTTGCGCCTTCAAAATTCGGGAGTTCCGCGTGGGTTTTATCCAGGGTCAGATATTGCACCACGGTTTCGATGGAAACATTCACACCACGCAGCCTCGCTGCCAGCGCCTCTTCGAGAGCCTCCCGGCAACTCAGATGCACAATGTAAACGGCGGCCCCTGTCATCTCCGCAAAGGTGAGAAAATGATGAACCCCCTCGGCTTCGACACGGGGTGGTCGGCTGTCATGGTGCGCACCCGGATCAGTCCTCCCAGCCGCAAGCAGCCCGCGCTGAAGTTCGGAAACGAGGGTTTCATTTTCGCAGTGAGCCGTGGTCACCACACCAAGCTCTTTGGCGAGGCTGAGGGCTTGAAAGAGCTCGGAGTCGTCAATTCCCAGCGCTCCTTTGTAGGCCAGGAAGATTTTGAAGGATTGAATGCCTGCTTTGACAATGTCCCGCAGCTGTGCGGCGGAGGAAGCGTCAAATTTTGTGACGCCCATGTGAAAGGAGTAATCGCAAGCCGCCCGCCCCTCGCTTTGTGCTCTCCATGTCTGGAATCCCTCCATGGGCTCCTCGGACCGACCCGGGCAACACATGTCAAAGATGGTTGTGGTCCCACCAATCAGCGCGGCCTTGGTGCCCGTCTCATACGTGTCCTTCGAAAACGTTCCCATGAAGGGCAGGTAGATGTGGGTGTGGGGATCAATGAAGCCGGGAAAGACAAATTTCCCGGTGGCATCAATCACCTCGGCTCCGGGCGGGGGAGAAATTTCAGGATCGATTCGCGAGATCGTCTCGCCCTCACACAAAATATCCGCCACATACCGCGAAGATGCGGTCACAATCTCACCACCCTTGATCAAAAGTGCCATGCAGGCATCAAAGCAGGTTCGTGGCTCAGTTCGAAGTTTTTTTCTGAGATTGGATACATTTCGGGCTATGTGATAAAAAGGATGTGATTGAAAGTCTGTCCATCGCAAGTCAGCCATCCTTTTTGAAGAGCAAAAAGTGGGCGGGCAAGGGACTGCCTCGCCCTACCAGCAAAGGGGCGCTTCGCGCTCGCGCCAGCTCGTTTTTACTTGGGTAGGGTCTGGCAGTCCCATGCCCGCCCACTTCCCTCTTGAGACCTTATGACCACACTCACATGAAATTAGTCCCGCCACTTTTTTTGGATGCCAACCCGGCGCACCATTTGCCACGGACTGTGACACCTAAATTTTTGAATCCTTCTCGGCGCAAGGCCTTGCTGACTTCTTCCAATTGAGTTTTCAGGACACCAGAAAAAATCAGGGAGCCAGCAGGACGCAATGCTTGAGCAATGACAGGACCCGATGCGATGAGAAGATCGCTGTACAGGTTCGCCATGATGAGATGGCAGGGCGTTTCTGTCGACCAATCGAGGACACTTCCTTTGGCAACATGGATATTTTTACACCGGTTTTTTCGGATGTTGGCCTTGGCAACTCGAACGGCAGCAGGATCATTGTCCAAGGCAAACACATTCCCGGCTCCGAGAAACTCAGAAGCAATGGCAAGGATTCCACTGCCCGTTCCAAGATCGGCAGCCTCGAACCCCATCGGCAAATCATTCGCAAGATCACAGAGGATTCGCAGGCAGGTCCCTGTGGTCGAATGGTCACCCGTTCCAAAGGCCATTCCGGCGGGAATCAGCAAAGCCCGAGGCACGGGTTTTTCCCAAGCTTTCCATTGCGCCTCATCGGAAAAGATTTTGAGTTTTCCACGGATGGGCAGCGGGCGTCGGGGGGCTTGTGTTTCTCCGCTCCAGAGATTTTTTGGCAACAGCGCCGACCGTCCCCCAAATTGCCTGGTGAGGCGGTTGGCCGTTTTTCCATCGCAGTAGGCCTCAATTTTCATGGCCCGGGAGTCCGGCCATGTGACGATTGCCACGCGCTCCGGTCCAAGAAACCTCAGGCGCTCTTCCCAGGCGTCCTCCCATTTGGCAGGTGCGATCCGGGTCCATCGATGCGTGGGCTTGCTCATTCCCACCCATTTGAAGCAGAGTCAGACCCTGTGAAACATACAAAATTGGCCGTCGCCGCGAGTGACCAGAATGCGGACATGCTTTATGCGACCGGATTCCGAGCCCCCGATCCCTTCATCTTTGTGGAAAAACAGGGCCGTCGGATTCTTCTGATGAATGATTTGGAAATCGACCGTGCCCGCAAAACAGCAACCGTCGATGAAGTCGTCTCTTACTCCGACATTGAAAAAAAAGTTCAGGGAAATCGGAAACGCAAGCCGCTTTACGCGCGGGTTCTGGCCGAATTTCTCCGCGATCAAAAGGCGAAAAAGACCGTGGTCTCTTCCGACTTCCCCATCGGCCTCGCCCGGGCTCTCAAAAAAGAAGGCATCCGTTTGCGTCCCGTGAAAGGCCCGTTCCACCCGGAGCGCGAGATCAAATCACCCAAAGAAATTCAGGCTCTCACCCAGGCCACCAAGATCGCTGAATCCGGCATGGCCCGCGCCTTTGAGGTTCTTGCGGCATCGAAAATCCGCAAAGACCGGAAATTGATTTGGGGCAAAAAAATCCTCACCTCGGAAATCCTGCGGGTGGAGATTGAGTCGGCGATCCTTCGTGCCGGAGGAGAGGCCCGCATGGACTCCATCGTTGCCGGCGGCGAACAAGCCTGCGATCCCCACGCCCGGGGAACAGGCCCCCTGCTCGCCAACGAACTCATCATTCTCGACATTTTTCCACGGGACGCAAAAACCGGCTACTTCGGTGACATCACCAGAACGGTCATCCGCGGATCAGCCAGCGATGCCCAGCGCCAACTCTGGGAGCTCTGCCTCCAAGGCCAAAAGCAGGCCCTCCAAGCCCTCAAGCCCGGCACCAATGGATTGGCCCTCCAGAACGAAATCCGCGAACTCTTTGCCAAAGCTGGCTACCCCACCGAAATCCATGAAGGCCGCTGGCGTGGGTTTTTTCATGGCCTGGGTCATGGCCTCGGGCTGGAAATCCACGAGTCGCCCCGTGTCGCCACCCCCAACCTTCAACAGGGCGTTGTCATCACCGTCGAGCCCGGCATCTACTGGCCCGGAATCGGTGGGGTGCGCCATGAGGACGTCATCGTTCTCACCGCAAAAGGCAACCGACACCTCACTTCCCATCCCAAACCTTTGGAGATTTGAGGCAGCCACTCTTCGCCGCTTGATGGGTCAACAATAAAGTGCCGTTCTGATCAGTGCGCGTGTCTGACTCCTTTTCGACCCCTTTTCCTATTCTGGGCACGGATTTTTGCGGCGAGCAGGAGGGCCTGACCCGCTCGCGGGCTGGCAGCGTAGCGGACAAATCGCGGACATGTTCTCCGGCTCCCTTGGTTTCCGGGTGCGTTGCCATTACAAGAACCGCGGCTCGGGAACGAATGGCGGGTGCCACCGGCACGGCCTTTCCATAGTCGCCAAGTGCCGCGAGGGTCGTTCCATCAAAGGCAGGCTGAATGACCACGTCACCGGGCTCGGTGGTCCGTCTCAGGATTTCCTCAAAGGCCGCACGGTCCGGATACGCGACCCGCAGTTTAAAAAAAAACAGCAATGCGACCACAATGCATACGTCCAGTCAGATTCAGCGTTTGAAGTATTGATTTGTTTGAGGCATTTGCAGGCAGATCACCCCCCTCGGTGAACGGATGACTCCACAGCCTCAAGGATTCCGAGCATTTGTTGGCAGTTCTCCAGACTGCTGTCTTCCTCGTTCCAGCGGCCAAACTGAAAAAGCAGCCAATCCAAGGTGTTCTGTGTTATTGGGTAGATCCGAAACGTCCAGCCATCGATCCATAACGTTTCATCGTCCACCAGGACTTTCCGGGGGTATGGAAGGTCAGGAAATCCATGGACCGGCTCGATCAACTTGCCATCCGGAGAGACGGCCGCAGGACGTGAATTCCGTGGAGAGCGACTCATCGGGTTCAAACAGAAATCAAAGCGGTTGCCATTGCGAGAGGATCCGCCCGGTCGCTTTCGTGTCATTCCTGAAGCAGAGTTTGCGTAAAATGGAGAGGAGTTTCTTCATACATCCTTTGTGACGCGATAATATCGGGGTCAGGGAATCTTGACAAATATCCTTTGAGCGCAAAACCACGCTGCTGGTTGCGGTTCATTTCTGAGCACATGAAACTTTCACCTGAATAACGACCGAATTTCAGAGGGTAATTCTTGGCAGGGTCTGTATGTGAAGGTGTCCATTTTCAAACTTATTCTGCACTCGGGGTATCCCCTACAGTCTCTGGGAGTGCATCTCCATCGGTAGCTTCGCTGGCAGGACGTTCTCGTTGTCTTTCCGTCTGTGAAGGGACGCCTACTTCTCGGGGTTTTGCGGAATTTGAGGGGCTTGCTTTGGGTTCTGCTTCAGGGGGGACTGGCGGTCTTGGTGGCGGGTTCAGAGCAAAGATTATGACCAGAACTATCAGGATCAATAATAGTGCCGCAATGATAACCAAAAGCATCACTGCTATGGGAGGCTTCCTTGGCTTACCGGCATCTTGATTCTTAGAGGTTTTTTCAACACTCGCGTCTCGTGATTTAGGCGGAAGAATGGGCCGTGGAAAATGGTTGGGAGGAGAACCAAAGTCCGGTTTTGAACTTATAGGAAATCCGAGATCAGGATGCTTTCTGAGCAAAGTGCCACCATCGATTACCAACCCAAAATGGGAGCCTGCAGGAACATCCTCGGAATGCTTGATGGCTAGAGCCAACTCCATTGGGATCCCGGAGTTTTCCTCAGCAGGAAAACGTTCATCTGTGGTTGCGGTTTCGCATGGATTGATCCCTGAGATTTCATCAAGCATGAGTGGTATGGAACTCTGTGAAGCCAGATAATTCAGGACATTCACGACTCCTGATTGAGCAAGCAAGGCAGGGGAGGATGAATGAAAGAGAACGAAAAAATATCGCCCTGGACGGCCCTGTGCATCTCTCCCTGTTAAAAAAATTCTGTAAACCCAAAAAGAAACATTATCACGAAGGCACCCCCAAAATTGAGGGCGTGTGACAGCTTCGCTTTGTTGGAATAGTTTTTTCTCATCTACGGGCAGACCTTGGTGAATGCAATTCGCCGTTTGCTGCCATTCCAGGAAATCCGGTAAATTCTTGGCGGTTCCCATTTGCCAGTACTCACCGGAAATGGAGTGCGATGGGTCGTTTATATCAAAATGCACAAAAGGTGTGGCTACCGCTTTTTTCTTGCGAACTTGATGCCACCGAGGGCAAGCACAACAAGAGTCCATGTAGGGAAGACTTCAAGACCAGGCACAGCTTCAACCAAGAGGGAGGGAAGGAAAATCCAATTGAACCCAACGGTTAAGCATAACAGTAAAGCCGTAAGAATATCGAGAGGAAGTTCAATAGCTTCAAAAGGTGTAGCAATCGCAAGGATGATGTCCGCAACGACTGCTATGAGAAACGCCAAGACAAAGCGCCAGAGAGCGATGTTTGGCAAGGGAGTTTTAGCTTGCGATGGGTCTTGGAGAACCGAGTTATTAGAAACCTTAGAACTTCGTTTGAATTTTGGCTCACCTGCGGAATTGACTGGCAATAAATCGCTCATAATTGTTCAGTTGATTGTTATCAAATAATGGTGCTGAGTTATTTTGATACTAAGCCGACGACATAATATATTTTTACACCTCTGCATTTCTTGCAGCGATTATTCCAAAACTCATCCCACCATCCAGGGTCAATTCCTGTGCCACTACATCGAGAGCAAGCTATTATAGGGCTATCTATATTAGGTGGAGAAAAACTTGTGAGCTCATAAACGCCATTTGCTAATTCCTTTTTCTCACGCATGAGTTCCTCCGCACGTTTTAGAGCATTACGGACAAAAGGGTTTTTTTGGTCTTTAGCCACTTTTTCTTTTTCCCTAATGGATTCATCATATTTTGCTAGTCGATTCATTATAGCATTTTTAAGATCACCTTCCGATTTATAAACATGCCCTTTGTTATCATAAATAATACGATAATATTCATCCTGAGCTACAATCTGGGATGCGCTGGAAATAAAAAGGATAATTGCTACTACTAATTTAGGGAACAAATAATTTAACATAATTCAAGCTGGCTCAGAACGTACTTCGAACAAAATAATACAAAATATAGATTACGACGAATCCCGCTAATATCATTCCGGCAATCATAATCCTTTTCATTATTTCTTTTATGCATTCGGCATTCTGTTGACGTTTCCACACATCAAGAATATGGCCCGACACAGCCTCAAGTCCCCGGGATTCTAAAGGCGTTTCCGTTGTTTCCTTTTTCGGAAACTTTGCCAGATGTTCACTTGCAGTGGGACCTGAAATGATTCTGTTTTCAGTATGAAAAACCGATGAGAATGCAAGCACTGCACAGGAGGAACCCAATAATTGGTTTTTGTAACTTTCAAGTTTGAATTCCGGCATATATTCCTTTACCAAATCCAGTATCTTTTGGGAGTTCTGCCAATCAGCAGGGCCAAAAGGTGGTGGTAGCAAATCCGCCTTGGATACCAAGAAAAGAACCTTCTGGCGCTTTCCCTCCCCTTCAATTTGTTTATTTATTTGAAGAGCCCTTTCAATGATCCAAACATTTTGAATTTTTTTTTCGTCCGAGTCAGATTGATGACCCATAATATCAACCATAACTGTCACTATATCCGCGGAAGTAATCTTCTCGACAATGCCATGCTGGCTGGATTGCTCAGTTAACTCGCTCCGGATATCTTGTCCGGGAGGATCGGTGAGACTAAAGTCAATTTTTCCAAGAGACCCTTCCCAACTCCAGTTTAGGTCATTAAGTTTGCCAATTTTTGTTGATGGAGGCCACTCTCCCTTTTGAAGGGTCTTAAGTTTTTCTCCCAAGTAATTTTTTGTTATATAATCCCCTTCGCGAAAAACAAAATCAGAATTATTTTTCTGGCTCATGTGATGATTGAGCATAATTGCAAAGAGGGTTTTTCCCGCTCCTTCAGGGCCAATAATAAAGACTTTCATTTGACCAGTGATCTTTCAACTTTCTCAAGGAGCGACTCAAGGTGAGATTTCCCCTTCAACGATTTCGCAAATCGCAACAAAGAGTCCGGTCGCCAGGGGATTTTTGAGGTCCGATCCAGTGCCTCGATATAATCGTATAAGTCGATCCATGCGGAAGGAAGTTCTGACTCACTCGCCACCATACGTTTTTGCGGCGTTTCGTATTCATCCATAATATTTTTCAGTTCTGTGAGTCCGTAGCCGTCAGGGGTGTTTTTTTGAATCGCCCGTTTGGCATTGGTATAAACAAAAGTCGCACTTGGAAAAATATTTTTGTAATGGCTTCTATATTGCTCTTTCTCTGGTTCATTTCCTTCCCATTTTGTGACAATAACATGGCTGCATAGATGGGCGATCTTTTGGTAGAATGCTTTTTCTACATCAGAGAGAGACCAGGTTTCACCTGCAGCGATGCAAAAATAGATCCGGTCGATTTTCTCTTGGATGAAGTTTTCCAGAATTCGTTGATGCATGCCATTGTCTTCTCCGGTCTGTGCCGCTCCAAATCCCGGAGTGTCTGCCATGACAAGACCGTTTCTGAGCAGGGGAACTGGGCATTTCACTTTTACTTTGACCAATTGGGTGGCAGCGTCAGGGTTTGTGGAGGGGTCCTGAAAGACAACCTCGCGCAGCCTTGCGCTGAGTTGGCCCACGTCTGGAAAGGTCTCATTCCTGCATGTGATGTCGCTTGAAATAATCTGAAGACTCCACACATCATCATGCCAATACTCCACAGGAATGGCTGTCGCCGGACCATTTTTCCTCGGGGCGGGAACGCCAAGAAGGGCCTCCATCAGTGTGGATTTCCCAACATTCGTCAAGCCGATCAGGGAAAGGATATATGTTTTTTGAGCAGCCTTTTTGGTTCGCTGATGAATTGGTATAAGGCGTTTTGATTTAAAATTCTCGAGGCGTTCAATCCATTTCCCAGCGGTAGGATCATTTCTACACGAGGCCAAAGTGTCTTGCACAAGGTAGATAAACGATTCAATTGGGCTGTCCGCACTCACTATTGATTTTTTCCGAATAAAATTGCCGCTTCAGATTTGTATTCGGGTAGAGCTTTTTCAGCCTCAGCGTTTTGAATACTTTGCACTGAGATGGTGTTAATTTCCTTTTTTAGTAGGCCCACATTGTTTTCGATCTCCAGGATTTGCTGCGGGGAAGGTCTCTTATCGATGAGCTCCCCAAGTCGAGCATCAGCATTTGCAATTTTGGTTTCCAACTCGGTTTCGAATTCCATGAGTATGGCATCTCTGAGTTTTTTGTATTGCCCAAGATTTTCGGAAACTTGGCTGCACGCTTCATCGAGCATCTCATTTACGTTCTTGACCAGTTCATTTTTCTGCATTGAGAGATTACCTCTCCATGCTGACCACATCCGATAAGCCGCAAAGGCAAAGCTCCCAATAGCAATCGGAGTAGCCACGATTGAAAGAGTGGCCACGACTGCCGCACTGGTTCCACTAAGAAGAGCTGCGCTACCCCCAGAAAACAGGTAGGGGACCCACGTGGCGGGGTTCCAACCGACCGCAGCCACAGTTGGAATTGTTGAAGCGATCATACTGCCCACCAACCCAGGCAGCGAAGCGGCAACCGAACCTGTGATGGCTGCCGGCAGCCCGGATGAAAGGATGCTCAGAGAACCTTTTATCGTATCTTTGTGAGTGGCGGAAGGATCGAGCGTCAAAGGATTGTGCATTACGACTGAGCGAATAGAACCCGCGAGATTGTTCTGGGCCATTTGGATTTGGTCCTCACACTTCAAAATGGCCGGGCGAATTCGCTCGGAAAAGCTTACAGCAATATCTGCATGAATTGTTTGGGCCAGCGCCTGAACTTTGATTGCTCCCGTATTTTCAATGACCGCCTTGTATTCCGAAGAAAGATCCCTGCGAATTTTTTTCAGCACCGATTCCAGCGAATCAAACGCCTTGTCCCACTCGCTGCGAAACCCATTTTCGCGGGACAACCTGCCGGTTTTCAGAAAGACCTTGGCTTTCTCCAACTCTTTGCGCTCAATTTCAAGCTGCTCTCTGGTGGCTGTGGACTGAGACAAGAGTAACTCTTGATCTTCAAGCAAGTCGTGTAAAATGGAGGAAAGGCGGCTGGTAATTCGCTCAGCGACGATTTCAAGCCTCTCGCTTGAAATCAAATGTCTGACGGCTTTAAGGAGTTCTTCTGTGCCGGCATCGAAACCCTTCTCAAAATAATTGCGGGCAGAAATCTGGTGAAGTGTCGCATTCGCAAATCCGGCATCTGCGAGGATTCTGCGGTTGTGGTCTATGCCTTCGGCCAACTCGTGCTGCTCCAAGTCTCCAGATTCCACCCGGTCAATTTTGTTGATCGCAAAAAATAATTTCCGGGTATCGTTGCCGTGGATATCGCGAAGAATGGATTGTTCTGACGCAGTAAGGGGGGTTTCGCCTGTAACCAGAAAAATCACAGCATCGGCCTTTGGAAGAAAATCACAGACGATTTGGCCGTGCAATGCACTGAGAGCATTGTCTGCTCCCGGCGTGTCCACCAAGATAACGCCATTTTCGAGACCCGGAAATGGGGAATGCACTTCGACGGACCGGACTTGCTTTACATTGGACGGATTGTGCTTCTCTGTCACATAGAGGCAAATTTCGTTTTCGGTTATCGTTTTTGGCTCGTTGCCGTTCGTAAAAAAGACCTGTATTGACGGGGTAGCCCCATGCACGAACAGGCTGATAACATTTGTCGCAGGAAAGGCATCAATCGGAGCACACAAGTCATCCTTGCGTCCGAGCAACCCATTGATCAACGTGGACTTGCCGCGTTTTGCGGAGCCGACCACACCGATTAGAAAGCGACCGCTTTTGATCGATTCAATGAAATCATGGAGTTCCTCGCCTGGCTTTGTCTGGCCTATTTGCAGCAAAAGCTGCCGAACTCGCTCAGCATTGGCCAGATGTCGGGAGAGTTTCTGACTTTGCGCAATATTCATGGTTATTATTCAAGCAGGGACATGCGCTTTGGCGCAATCCAGAAATCACTTGGGAAAGGTTGTACGAAGCTCCATTTGATCCGATTTTCCGATCGATGGGGAGCCTGTGAAGCCTTCCAAACCATCCACCGTGGAGCTGGATCCACACATGCCATCCCAAATCCGGCGCATACGCGCGGTTTTTCGGTAGGAGAATCCCTGCTTGACAGGGTTTCCCATTTGAACACATTTGAGGCATGACTGAGCAAATCAGGCTACGAATTGACAGCACGCTGGCGGGCGAGGCGGATGAGGTATGTCGCGAACTGGGCATTACTACGACGGCGGCGGTCTCGATGTTTTTTTCGCAAATGGTGAAACTGCGTGGTCTGCCATTTCGTCCGAGTGACTTTCCGGCGCTCGATGAATACGGTGTGACTCTGGCGCAGGCGACGGCGTCGGAAGACTCCGCCTTGGCCGAGATTGCGGCATCCCGTAGAGCGGGCACGTTGAAAGCTTTCACTGGCAAACTATGATCCGGGTTCTCCTTTCGGAGCGAATCAGGAAGACTGCGGGCAAGCTGCCGTCCGGGGTGCGGGAAAAAGCCTCGCAGGCCATCGCCGCGGTGGGTGCGGCATTTGGCGACCCGCATCGCCATCGCGGATTGGGACTGCGAAAACTGGCGAGGCGTTCCTACGAGATCCGTGTACACCTCCAGTGGCGCGTGGTATTTGTTCACGACGGGAAAGTTCTCGTCGCCTACGATGTCATGACTCACGACGAGGTCTCCCTCTGGTTGCGCGGTCAGAGGAAGTGACAAGCAGGAGCAAAAGACGGCGGCGTCCCTGTCATGTATATCGAAGGCGATGGCACGGGGGTTCCCGTGAGGAAAATCGAAGCGCGAGGTCGCAAAGCCAAGAACGGGGAAGGCGAAGCCAAAACGCAAGAGCTCAAACTGGGTTGCGTTTTACGCAGACCTCGCCGGACTCGGAGGGCAAACCCCAACGGGACCACGACTCCACGACCTACGTGGGAACCTTTCAATCCAGCGATGACTTCGGCATTCTGCTGCGGCGCGAGGCTTTCGCCAGGGGTTTTGCTTCGGCACAAAAGACCGTCTCTCCCGGGCTCGCGAGGATCTTCCCGACATTCCCGGCCCGCGCGTTGCCGCTGAAAAACAGATCGCCTATTTTGAAACAAACAGCTCGCGTATGACCTACGCGACATTCCGCTCACAAGGCCTCCTCATCGGCTCCGGCGTCGTGGAGGCAGGATGCAAAATCGTGGTCGGCAAGCGGCTCAATAACTCCGGCATGTTCTGGTCGGCCAAGGGGGCGCAGAACGTCCTGGACCTCCAAACTTTCCTGCTGGGCAACCGATTTGACGACCTCTGGCTCGCCAGAGACCAGAAGGCTGCATGACCCTCGGTAACTTTGGCGTCGTGAGCCTGCCTCTGGAGCCTCCGGAGATTTAATGCAATCCCGCTTGACTTCCGCTTCAAATCGCGGAATTCTCTCCAACCCAAGAATTTCAGCAGAAAATGAAACGCACCTACCAACCATCCAAGCGGACGCGCAAACAGCAGTTCGGATTCCGCGCACGCATGAAAACCAAAAGCGGGCGGGGCATCCTCGCACGCCGTCGTCAGAGGGGCCGCAAACGGTTGTTGCCGAAGGGCGTTGAAGTCCACTTCGCCCGTCACACCCAAGCCTGAGTCGGACCGCTTGCGATTCCCGTCCTCAGCACGTTTGCGGCTGACGGCTGAGTTTGCCTTGGTTCGAAAACGTGGCAAGCTTGTTCAGGGACCTCTGATTCGTGTGTCCGCTTTAAAATCAGCCTCAACCGCTGAGCCCACACGTATCGGAATTGTCACTTCCAAAAAGGTGGGAGGGGCTGTTGTCAGAAACCGTGTTCGCCGCAGACTCCGCGAAATTTTTCGGTTGGCACGGCCGGATTTGAACCCCGGATGGATGGTGGTCACCTCTGCCAAATCCACGGCAGCGGGTGCCTCTTTTGAAGAACTTCGCGAGGAATGGTTGCTTCTCGTCCGACGACTTTCTATTTTGCGCATCTCCGCATGAGCACATTTTTGATTTTGCTACTTAAGATTTACCATTGGGGCTTCTCTCCAATGATCCATGCGCTGTGTGGTCCGGGTTGTGGCTGTCGGTTTGAACCCAGTTGCTCCCTCTATGCCATGGATGCCATTCGTGAACACGGGGCCATGGGAGGATTCTGGCTGGCGATTCGGCGATTTGCCCGATGCCAACCCTGGGGCGGCTTCGGCTATGACCCCGTGCCGACCACCACAGAGGCCAGATTCCCCTGGAACAAAAAACAGAAATGCACTTGTCATAACATGGAACACTCACACTCAAACGCCGGGAGACCGGTCTGCTAATGGATCGTCAAGGTTGGATCGCCGTTATTTTATGTATTGCCGGGCTGGTGCTCTGGCAGTGGTTCTACGTCAAAGACTACAGCCGCCCGCCGCAACCGGCCACCGCGTCGGCCACGGCCACTCCGGGGGCGGAGCCTTCTGCGGTGACGCCCACACCCACGCCCGAAAGAACCCTTGAACCGCCAACACCCAGTGCCGCCCCCAGCATCTCGGCACGAAGTCAGAGTATCTCCAGCAAAAATGCGGAGTATGTTTTCAGCAATGATGCCGGCGGCATCGAGAAGGCCATTCTGCTGCTTCACCTCGCTGAGCAGAAGCAGGCGGTCGCTCTCAATGGAAGCCGATCCATGCCCATCGGGGCCATCGGGTTTCATGCGGGTGGGGTCTCGGGCGGTTTTGAAATGGATGACATCGGACCAGAGAGACGGGTTATTTTCCGGAAAACCGAGGAAGATGGCTTGGAAATCATCAAGACCTTCACACCTCCGGCCGATGACGCACCCAATCCCTACGTTGTGGGGTTGGACGTGGCTTTTCGTAACACGGGCACCTCAAAGGTCGCAAGAGATGGGTTTTATGTGAGCACGGGTGGTGCCGCTCCCATCCACGCGAACGATCTGCCAATGTATACAAAATTCGATTGGAACAGTGGTGGCAAAACCACGGGCATCGATGTCAATTGGTTTAACCCGGGCGGAATCCCATTTCTTGGCATTCAATGGAGCGGGGCAAAATCGCTCTACAATGAACTCAAGCCCGATATCCTCTGGGCAGGTGTCACCAGCCAGTACTTCTGCACAATTGTCACCGCAGAAAAAACAAAAGGCTCCTCGGTGTGGTCCGAGCGCTTCAACGCTCAAAAACTTAACGAGACCCATGTGTTGGGGATGCAGGGAGCCCTTGGTCTTCCTCCCTTCTCACTGGCTCCCGGTGAAAAGGTCACAGAGACTTTTTCGATCTATGCAGGCCCGAAAGATTTGAAGCTTCTCCGAGGCTTGGGTGGTGGCCAGGACGGGGCTCTGAATTTCGGCATGTTTGGCTTTATCAGCGAGTTTCTGCTCTGGGCCATGAATACCATCCACGGTTTCCTGGGCAATTATGCCGCATCCATCATCGTCCTGACCCTGATCATCAAGTCTGCGCTCTGGCCCGTGCAAAACAAGGCCACCAACGAAATGCGCAAAATGTCAGCCCTCTCTCCGAAGATGACCGAGATGCGGGAGAAATACAAAGACGAGCCGCAGAAGTTGAATGAGGAAATGATGAAGATGTATCGCGAGTATGGGGTCAATCCCTTCAGCGGTTGCCTTCCCATGCTGATTCAAATTCCCATTTTCTTCGGATTTTATGCCATGCTGGGCAGCGCGATCGAGCTCCGAAACAGCTCGTTTTTGTGGGTCACTGACCTGTCCCAGCCCGACACCCTGATGAGAGTTCTCGGCTTTCCCATCAACATTCTGCCCATTGTGATGGCTGGCACGATGGTCTGGCAGATGGCCATTACCCCAAAGAGTGGAGATGCCATGCAGCAGCGCATTTTCTACTTCATGCCCATCATTTTCCTGGTTTTTTGCTACAACTACGCAAGTGCCCTCGCACTTTATTGGACAACTCAGAATATTTTTTCTATTGTTCAGCTCTACCTGACACGCAACAAACCACTGCCTGAGCTCGAGAAGAAGAGTGTGATTGCCAAGAGAGAGGCAGCAGCCAACGCAAAGAAAAAGAAGCGACCCAAGACCTAGCGAAATCATGAGCACACCCCGCGAAACTCTCGACACGATCCTCGGCTACCTCGGCTTTGCCTTTGAAATCGAAGAGCAACAAAGGGATGGCCACCTGATTCTTCAGATCTACACCCACGACGCAGATCTCCTTGTGGGGCATCATTTGGAGGTTCTCGAAGATCTCCAATTCTTGGTGAACCGTCTCTTGCAGAACGCGGACCCGTCGGCCCCGCGGATCACGGTGGACGTGGAACACCATCGCGCCATTCGCGATGATGCCCTCATTGCCAAGGTCCGCCACCTCGCCGAAGCCGTCCTCTCCCATGGTAAACCCCTCCAAACCGAACCCCTGAACTCCTACGACCGTTACATTGTCCACAACACGTTCAAGGATGACGCCGAGATTGCAACGTGGAGCCCCAAGGATGACGCCAGGGTCAAGCGGATCACCCTCCGCCGGAAGAGGAGCGAATGACCGGTCTCTGGAAACGGCTGCCGATTGTCGGGATCCTGATTGCGGCCTCTCTTTCTTCGTCTCCCGCAGTTGAACCACCCGCCATCACGGCGAGATGCGCCCTGCTTTTTGATGCGAATACGGGCAAGGTCCTTTTCAAAAAAAACGAGAACGAGCGGATGCCCGTGGCCAGCACGCAAAAGCTGCTGACAGCCGTCCTGGTGGCGGAGGCCGGCAGTCTGGATAAAAAGGTCATCATTACCCAATCTGACACCTTGGCTGAACCGACGAAGTTGTATTTGAAGGCCGGGGAATCTTATGCCCGCAAAGATCTTCTGACGGTGCTGATGGTCAAAAGTGCGAACGACGTGGCCAGGGCTCTGGCTCGCGACAACGGGGGAAGCGTGGCGGGGTTTGCAGAGAAAATGAATGCCAAGATGCGGCGCCTTGGTGGCAATTCCTCGAATTTCAAAAACCCCAATGGGCTTCCAGCGGAAGGGCAATACTCGACCGCTAGGGATATGGCCCGCGTGGCTCGTGCCGCCTATTTTAATCCGGTGGTGAGGGAAATGATCCGCACAGTCAACTACACCTTCCGATTCAACTCGGGGCGCACCACCGCACTGCGCAACACAAACCGCGTGCTGCGCACCTATTCGTTTTGCAACGGAATGAAAACCGGCTACACCGTCAAAAGCGGCCATTGCCTGGTTTCAAGCGGCTCGTATGCCGGCCGGGATGTGATTGCCATCGTGTTGGGGAGCAACAAAACCAAGGTCTGGCCCGAGTCCACGGCGCTGCTGGCTTATGGACTTGGTCTGACGCCAGATCAGGTCGAAAGCATGAGGATCCCCTCCCCCAGCTCCAATTAAACAAAAAGTGGTTCCGGGGCCACCAAGGGCGTTGGTCGGGTGAGCCGATCCACCAGCTTGCGATAGCTGGCATGCCCGCGAAGAATTTCAATTTCCACCCGCAGATAATAGATGGGAACCTCGGGCTCGAGGATTCGGGGAATGCGCACCGCATCTTTCTCGGTGGTTAGAATGGCATCCAAACCCCGCTTGGCGCAGCGCCTGATAAAGGCCTCCACCTCCCGGTCGGAGTAGCGGTGATGGTCGGTGTAAGCTTTGGATACACAAATTTCTGCACCCAGGCCGGTGAGTGCGGCCTCAAAGCTTTCTGGCACGGCGATGCCACAAATCGCACCAATTTTCAGGCCTTTCAAAAAGGTCAGCGGTTCGGTTTCCCCGGTGGTGAAATTGCGCAGCAGGACCGGACGGTGGGCACATTCAATGATGTCCGCGGTGCGGTTATATCGGAGAATCCGTTGGATGAGGGCTTCATTGTGCTCCTCGGTGCTTTTTGTAATAAAGATGTGGGTGGCACGGGCCAAATTTTTTGGTGGCTCACGAAGCGTCCCCCGGGGAAGAAGGAACTCATTTCCAAAAGGCGACTGACGATCGATCAACGCAATCTCAATCGTCCGATGGAGCCGGAGGTATTGATACCCATCATCCAGGATCAGCACATCCGTTCCAAATTCGCGGATGGCATGCAGGCCGCATTTCACACGATCCCGGTCCACAAGAACAACCACCCCCTTCAGATTGCTCGCCAGCATAAATGGCTCATCCCCAGCCTCGCGGGAGTCGAGCAAGAGCGAAACCCCATCGGAGACGACCCGCGGAACAAATACTCCTTTCTTTTTGGATATCCTGTCCCACAGCCTCACAAAAAAAGGTTTTGGCACACTTTTGTAGCCCCGGCTGAGAATGGCAACGTTGCGGCCTCCATCCCTCAGGGTGGCCGCCAACATTTCCACCACAGGCGTTTTTCCAGTGCCTCCCACGGTCAGGTTTCCAATGCTGATCACGGGGCAACCGGTGGGGCGGGATTTCAGAGTTCGCCCTCGATAGAGCCCAAGCCGCGAAGCCACCAACAGCGCATAAATCCATGAGGCCCCACGCATAACCCACCGGAGAACATCCGCACGTTTTCCGTAACGACGTCCGAGAATAACGTCGATGGCAAAGGTCTCGAGTCCCTCGAGCCAGCGTCTCACTTGCTGGTTGGAATTTTTACGCCGGAATTATCAGCGCGAGCCGTGATCGCGGAAGCATGTTGAAGCCCCGATGCCGCCAACATGGCCGCAGCAACTTTCTCGGGAGAACCAAGAGTCACGCAGGCAACCGTGGAGCCCGACCCGCTTAACCATCCCCCCAAAGCGCCAGCTTTGCGCCCGGCAGTGATCACGTCGTCGAGGTAGGGCACCAATTTTTGCCGGTAGGGTTGATGCAGCCGGTCTCCAAAGGCATTGGCAAGGCGCGCATAATCCCGGCTCGCAAAAGCCCCCGCCACAGCCGCAGCGTGCGAGGCTGAATAAACCGCATCCTCAAAAGGAATCGTTTTGGGCAGCACTTTCCGGGCTTTTTCTGTCAGCACCTCAAAGTCAGGAATCAACAGAACAAATTCCAGCGTGGTGTCCACCCGGTAGCGTTGCAATTCCGTGCCGGGCCCGGCAATCGTGAAGCCTCCAAAAGCCGCCGGGGCGGCATTGTCCGCATGCCCCTCCAACTCTGCACAAAGCTCGTAGATCGATTCCCGTTCCATTGGCCCGTTGCACAGTTCATTGAGCCCATGCAAAATTCCCAGACGAACCGTGACACTGCTTCCCAGCCCGCGGGACCGTGGCACTTCTCCGCGGATGCTCCAATGAAAAGGAAAAGATTTGCGCTTGGAGACCCGGAAAAATGCGGCAGCAGCATCGTCAACCATCACATCCTCCGGACCAGCCTTGTCCTTCGAGCCCGAAGAAACTTTTCGAACGGTCACAAAATTATAAATCTGAAGCGCAATTCCCAGACAATCGAAGCCGGGGCCAAGGTTGGCCGTCGTGGCCGGAATTCTGATCGTGGAAGCTGTCATGGCTTCCCAAGAAATTACCCGCCCGCTCCCGGCAAGGAAAGCGCCATTTTTGAGCTCTTGCCTCTCAGGGCCGGTTTAAACAGCGGCTGCGACAGATCAGGGCTGGGACCGCTGGCATCCTGCCGGCATTCCTACTTTTCATCACGCTCCGATGATTTTGACCAGAATCCGCTTGCGGCGCAGTCCATCAAATTCTCCATAAAAAATCTGCTCCCACGGTCCAAAATCGAGCTGCCCGTCCGTCACCGCCACGACCACTTCCCTCCCCATGATACTGCGCTTGAGATGGGCATCCGCATTATCCTCAGCCCCATTGTGTGCATATTGGGAGTGAGGTTTCTCGGGAGCCAGTCCCTCCAACCAATTTTCAAAATCCCGATGAAGCCCCGGCTCATCATCATTCACAAAAACACTGGCCGTGATGTGCATGGCATTCACAAGACACAGCCCTTCACGAATTCCGCTTTCTCTCAGGCAATCCGAGACTTGAGGAGTGATGTTTAAAAAACCGCGCCTCGACGGAACCTGAAACCAGATTTCTTTGCGATAGGACTTCATCCAGTTATCATGAACCCCATACCGCCGTGGTCAATCTCAGGTGCATCCATCCCAGTTGGTGGACGGGCAACCAGGTCTAAGCGACATCGAGATTAAGGAATTTCGTTGCGTCTCACAAAAATCGCGGGTATCAGTGATCTTCTGTTTTTTTGAGTGCATCAACGAGAAGCTCTCCCAAAGCACCCATAAAAAAACGAAAATTTTGCCCGATGGTGTAACGGTAACACAGCGGCCTTTGGAGCCGTTTTTCATGGTTCGAATCCATGTCGGGCAGCCATTCCACACCAAGTGGAAAGCCATAAATGGCTCTCCACCAAACAATGGGATGAGGGGCATTGCGGCTCTGGCTCTCCACCAAACATAATTAAGTTAATCTATGCGCGTTTTCGCGACCTATTTCTCCAGAGGAGCAGCAAGCTTCCCAGTCCTGCAAGAATCGCGCTGGTTGGTTCTGGGATGGTGTAGGCCAGAAGAATCTGGTGGCCGGTGGAATCGAGGGCCAGGTTAAATTTCCCCTGACTCCACCGCGGATTGTCCACATCGAGGGATGTGGCTCCTGCCGAAAAATTGCTGATTGTTCCTGCCACGGCAGCGATTTCCCAAATGTGATCCTGCTCCCAAAAAGCATTTCCACTGTTGGGATCAATGAGATTGTCAAATTGAAGTGTGACTTGCGCAAAGAGATTATCAGCAAAACTTGGAAGGTCGAGGTCGCCATTGATTTGGAGGAAGTCCCAATCGCTGCCTGCTATGCCCGTGAGGGAATCCGTCAGGGTTGTGAGTTCCCACTGGTAATCACTCCCA
>JBGTAR010000169.1:0-16609 GCA_041749815.1 Terrimicrobiaceae bacterium | reverse complement strand
ATGCATGTGCGCATGTTGGATGCCGAAGCGTCTCTGCAGCAGGAGGCTCTTGGGATTGTTGGGGTCAACCTTTGTTATGCGGCATTTTTTCTGCATCACACCCCGGAAGTGCTCGTCGAGTCCCTTCTGGACATGCTGACGACAGGGCGTATCGAGATCGATATGATTGAATTCAGCGGCATTGAGTTCCGCAATGTGGACAATCGGGTGATGGCGCTTCAGCTCGTGCAGCTTGGTCTCAGCGGGGCCGCCATGTTTGGAGCAGATCGTGAGGTCCTGCAACCCACCGAAGTCCTCTACAAAAAAGCCATTTTGGTGGAGCGCGGAAGCTTCCGTCCCACGACGCTCGTGAATCTCGATATGGTCTCCTGTGCCATGGCCAAGTTCAGAGAGGATCCCGCCGTTGGGGACAAACCCGTTTTGCCCATCATGGAAATCACCATGCGCAACCTGCTCGCCGGCGGCAAGGATGTGGACCGTCGCGACTTCCTTGCCCGCGCGGAATTATTGGCCGCATGCGGGATGACGGTGATGATCTCCGACTACTTCGAATATTACCGCCTCGCGGCCTTCCTTGCCTGGCGCACAAAGGAACGCATCGGGATTGTGATGGGGGTACCCAGCCTCATCGAACTCTTCGAGGAAAAATACTACACCAAACTCCCGGGAGGTGTTCTCGAAAGTTTTGGCAGGCTCTTTAAAAATGATCTCAAACTCTACGTCTATCCCTACCAGGCACAGCAAGACCAGCCTCCACAAACGGTGAGCACATTGGAGGTCAGCGAAGAGTTGACACCTCTCTATCAATATCTCGCGCATCGCGGGAGCTTCGTGCACCTCGATAACTACAATCCCAAGTTTTCCTCAATCTTTTCCCGCGATGTCCTGAAACGCATCGCAGGCAATGACCCCACCTGGGAAAATATGGTCCCAAAAGAAGTTGCCCAATTAATCCGCAAGCGCGGTTTTTTTGGGTGCCAACCCTGATTGGGATCAGGGCGGCAGAATAATCGGCACGAGGAGCACCGTCACAATCATCACAACAATCGCAAAAGGCACCCCGACCTTGAGAAAGTCAGAAAACTGATAGTTTCCCGGGGACACCACCAAAGTGTTCACGGGGGAAGAGACGGGTGTCATGAACGCGGTGGACGCTCCAAGCATGACGGTCATTGCAAAGGGATATGGCGAGGCTCCAAGGTCTGCGGCGATGGCAAAGGCCACAGGAGCCATCAGCACAGCGGTGGCGGTGTTTGAGATAAAGAGGCCCAATCCGGCCGTAACCACAAAAATGGCGGCCAGGGCAAGCCGGGGGGACCCATCGCCAATGAGAGCCAACAACGCATCCGCCGCCATGTCCACTCCGCCAGTCCGTTGCAACGCGAGAGAAAATGGCATCATCCCCACAATCAACACCAGGCTTTTCCAACTGATCGATTGGTAGGCGCTTTTCATGTCGATGATCCGAAAGAGCCCGAGGAGCAAGCAGCCAATGAGAACGGCTTGCACATTCGGCAGGATCCCCGTGACCATGGCTGCGACCACAAGGCCCAGAATTCCCAGAGCGATGGGGCCCTTGTTGGCGGCGGGCAAAACGTCCTGATATTCGGCAGGCAGATCCAGCATCACAAGCTGCTTGCTGTTGCGCTGGGAACGCCGGATATCATTCCAAAAACCGGTGACCAATATCGTGTCCCCCACCCGCAACTTCTCATCCAGAAACGCGTCCTTGATGGCTTCGCTGGCCCGCCTCAGCCCAATGACCGTGAGCCCGGAGTCTGCACGAATCCTTGAATCCCGCACGGTTTTTCCCAGCAGGCCTGAGTCGACGGGGATGATGGCTTCCGACATGCCAATTTCCTGGGAAAGATCCGTGAAGTAGACATGGTCGGGATCGAGAGCAAGGTCTTCCAACTCGTATTTTTTGATCAACTCCGAGCTGGTGACGGGGTCCATCTCCACATCAAGAAAAAGAATGTCCCCCGATTCCGGACAAAAATTCCGGTCGGGACGCACGAGAGACTTCCGACGATCCAGAATCCGCTCGGCTGCCAAAAGATTGACGCCGGTCCCCCGCAGATTCAAGTCCCCGATGCTTTTGCCGATCAAGGAAGAGCCGGGTTTGACCCGCACACGTTTTTCACGGCCACCAAGCTGGTATTTCTCGATCCAGTCTCTGAACGTTGGCCGCTGGTGTTCTGCGGATTTGTCCTCATCCCGCTCGGGAATCCATTTGCGGGCAAACATCATATAAACCAAGCCCAGGACAAGCACCACGAGCCCAAAAGGCGCCACACTGAAAAACCCGAACCCCTCGTTCCCCTGCCGGATCAACTCCGCATTGACCACCAGATTGGGAGCAGTCGAGATGAGGGTGAGCATGCCGCTGATGAGAGCCGCGAAGCTGACGGGCATCATGAGGCGGCTGGCGGGGATCCCGCTGTTTCGACAAATCCGGAAGACCACCGGAATAAAAATCGCGACCACGGCCGTGGAACTCATCACCGATCCCAAACCGGCCACAGCCAGCATCACCATCAAAAGCAACTTTGTCTCGTTCCCTTCGGCTTTGACGTTGATCCAGTCGCCAAGTTGACGGGCAATCCCGGTGCGCACCAGCCCCTCGCCAAGAACAAAGAGAAACGCAATAAGGACGATGCTTGAATCACTGAATCCCGCAATGGTTTCAGGGACGGTCAGGACGCCCGTGAATGGCAGCGCGGCAATCATCAACAGCCCAACCACATCCATCCCCGGCTTGTTGATCACGAACCTCGTTACTGCCGAAACAAGAAGCAGCAAAACCCAGATCAGCGGCCAATTGAAGCCTCCGCTGACGGCTGCCATTTCAGCCGCGAGAAAAAGGCTGTTGGTAAAATTTGCGATCGGTGGGAAGAGGGTCATGGGCTCGATAAAACTGTTTAGAACTCAAGGCCGAGGCAAGTCTCAAATGCCGCGCTGCGAATGGACGGGTGTGATGAAAGGCTTATGTCATCGCGACCAGTGTGGCGAGGCATGAACTGCCCGGGTTACGATGATCCCAATGAGCCTGACGTGGATCAGGGCTTGACGATTTCGCCGTAGCTCTCTGGCCTACGATCCCGGTAAAACTGCCAGACGTCCCGTGTTTGTTGAATCTGATCGAGATCGATGTCTGCGAGGAGGAGTTCGTCCTGATCGCGGCTCGCCACGGCGACCATCTGGCCTCTGGGGTCACACACATAGGATTGGCCATAAAACTCTCCGATGGCCCATGGTTGCTCGACGCCAACACGATTAATGGCCGCCAAGAAGTATTGATTGGCAACAGCATGCGCCGGCTGCTCGAGCTTCCACAGGTATTCACTCAACCCCGCAACGGTCGCCGAGGGATTAAAAACGATCTCCGCTCCGTTGAGCCCAAGACAGCGGGCTCCTTCCGGGAAATGCCGATCGTAACAAATATAGACCCCCACCCGCCCGAAGGCGGTTTGAAATACCGGATAGCCGAGATTCCCTGGACGAAAATAGAATTTCTCCCAGAAGCCAGGATGACAATGCGGGATGTGGTGTTTGCGGTATTTGCCGAGATAGGAACCATCGGCATCAATGACAGAAGCCGTGTTGTAATATATCCCAGTCCCATCAACCTCGTAGATCGGAACCACAATCACCATCCCATGACGCTTGGCCGTTTCCATCATAAGCTGCGTGGTTGGTCCGTCAGGAATTGATTCCGTCAGCCCATACCAATGCGTTTCCTGCTCGGCACAAAAATACGGTCCGTAAAAAAGTTCCTGCATGCAGAGCATTTGCACGCCCTCCGCAGCGGCCTTTTCAATAAAGGCCATGTGTTTTTCGATCATCCCCGCTTTGATCACAGCAGGATCGGAATCCCCGGGGTGAGTCGTGGAGGCTTGAATCAATCCAATACGAACATTTCTTGGCATGATGTTAGGTGGTTTGTGGTGTGGAGCGGGCGATCACTTTGCGAGTGGGGCCACCGGCTTTTTCCCGACATTTTTTCTCCAACGGACCCCTCTTAGAAAACACCCTTTTGTTTTGGTTTTTAGGAGATTGGCTCGAATAAGCGGAACCGTCAAGATTCGGGAGACCGCCCTTTCTCGAGCGCTCGCACGCGTTTGATCAAATCGGGCAGTTGTTGGATGGCAAGCCACTGACGTTTCGCCTGGTTGCCGGCCACCGCTGGCACCCCAAGCACGGCCCCGCCATCTTCCACATCCTTCATGATGCCGGATTTCGCTCCAATCTTGACTTGGTTCCCAATTTTTAAATGCCCGGCAATTCCGGTCTGGGAAGCCACCAGCGTGTAATGCCCGACTTCTGTGCTGCCTGCCACACCGACCTGGCCCATGATGATGCAGTGCGTGCCAATTTTTGCATTGTGCGCGATGTGAACGAGGTTGTCGATTTTGGCGCCCTGGCCGATGACGGTCGAACCAAACGCGGCCCGATCCACCGTGGTGTTTGCGCCGATCTCGACGTCATCTTGGATGACCACATTTCCCACTTGCAGGACTTTGCGGTGACGGCCCTCGTCAAAAATGTAACCATATCCATCAGCTCCGATCACCGTTCCCGAGTGGATGCTGACACGATTCCCGATTTTGCAATGGGAATAAACGATCACCGAAGGATGCAGGCAGGAATCGTCCCCAATCACACAGTCGCGACCGATGTGGTTGCCACCCAACAGAGCCGATCTTGCCCCGATGATCACACGCTCGCCCACCACCACATGAGGCCCAACATGCGCGGACGGATCAATGACTGCCGAGGGAGCAATAACCGCCGTGGCGTGAATCCCGGGTTCGTGCTGATCCGGCGGAAAAAAGTGTGGCAACATTCTGGCCATCGTCACCCTCACATCTTTCACCCGGATGAGGGTTTTGGTGGATGACGAGAACGGACCAGAAACGAGGATGGCGGCCGCTTCACTTTTTTCAGCTGCCAGAAAGTGGTGCTCCTTTTCAGCAAAAGTGAGGTCACCGGCCTTGGCGGAGTCTGCGGGAGCAAAGCCAGAGATTTCGACGGATCCGTCACCAGAGATTTCACCCTTGATGAGTTCAGAGATTTGAGAGGCGGTGATCGTCATGAGTGTGCTTATATAGTGGGAGAAAACTACCGTAGGGTCAAAAGTCTCCCGTCTCAACAGATAAAAAACTCCTGTGCATCAAGCTGGAGAACGCAGGAGAACGATGGGCTGGCGCAAACGCGAAGCGCCCCTTTGATGGTAGGGCCGGGCAGTCCTCCTTCGCCAAGGCTTCGGAGGACACGTCCCTTGCCCGCCAGCTCTGCAGACGTCAACCCACACGGGTTTCTGCACGACCTTGAATCCGGGCGATCAAGCGATGGAGGTCATCGAGCACGGAGTAGAGGCAGGGGATCAGGATCAGCGTGATGAGCGTTGCAAAAATAAGGCCGAACACAATGGCTTGGGCCATCGGGGCAAGAAATTGTTCCTGGCCCGAACTAAAAAACGCAATGCTTGAGAGACCAACCACCGTGGTGGCCGAGGTTAGAAACACCGGCCGAAATCGGGTGCTCGCGCTCTGGAGGATGGACCGCCATCGCACCATGGGGGGAAGCAGAAGAGGTTGGCTGCGGCTTTGGGAATCGGGCGCCCCCACAGCTTGATGCCGGTACTGATTGATAAAATCCACAAAAACCACCGAGTTGTTCACGACGATTCCGGCAAGCGCGACTGTGCCCATAATGGACATCAGTCCCATTGGTTCGCCCATCAGCAACAATCCGAGAATCACCCCCACGATCCCAAAAGGGATCACGGACATGATCACCACGGGTTGCAGGAATGAATTGGAGATCACTGCCAGCAACGCATAGATAAGCAACATGGCGATGATGGCCGAAAATTGCATGCTGGCCACACTGCGATCTGAGTCCTCGTTCTCCCCGGTCAGGGTGGCTTTCACATTGGGAAAATCCTTCAAAATCGCGGGGATCCACTCAGTAATTTTTTTGTTCACCTCAGCCGAGGTCGTGATTTGGCTCTCAACATCCCCCGAAACGGTGAGCACGCGTTCTTGATTCGTGCGCTTCACACGTGAAATTCCGGTCGTGCTTTCCACGGTGGCAATTGATGAGAGATCCACCGGTTTTCCCTCGCGGTTAATCAACCTCATGCCCATGAGAAATTCCGGGTCCTGACGGTAACGTTCCGCGGCTTTCACGCGGAGAATCACCTCCTCATTTCCCCAACGCATCCGATCAGCTTCCAACCCAAAAAACCCGCCCTGCAAGGCCCTTGCCACCGTGGTTGCATCCAAGCCTGACTGAGCAGCCCGTGTTTCATCCACCTTGACGCGAAACTCGGTCTTCCCGCGTGGAAAATCATTGTCCACATTATAAACCCCCGCAACGCCTTCCAATCGAGCCTCAAACTGGTCAGCCACCGCCAGGAGTTCCGCAAAATCCGGACCGCTGAGTTCGACATTCACCGCTCGTCCCACGGGAGGTCCTCCCTCTTCCACCTGGACGGTCAGGCTCACGAACTCTGGAAACTCGGAAAGGATCCGTCTGAGCGTCCGCGCAATCTCCGAGGGTTTCCGGCAGGCGGGGTTTTCTTCATCAACATCCACGGTCACCAGCGCCAGATTGGTCCCATATTCAAGGAACTGATTGGTCGGGTCAAATCGGGCACCCACCCGTGTGACCAGCGCCAACAAGTCATCCTTGGGCAAAACTTCGGCAATCCGTTTTTCCAATCGCGCCACCGCATCCCCGGTCTGGTCCAAACTAAAATCCGATGGCAGTTCGGCTTTCACAAAAATCGTGTCCGCAAAGTCGGTGTCAAAAAGTTTGAAGGGCACGAGTCCGACGGCCACCATTCCAAAAACCCCCACCAACATCGCAAGAAAGGCCCCCACCGAAAAATAGCGAAAACGCAGAGCCAAATTCAGGAGATGGCGGTAAATGGAGACCAAGGCTGCCAATCCATAATCAATGGTATCTCGCATGTCGCGATAGGTGATGGAGACAAATCTGGGAATTTTGCCGAGCCCCTTGGCAGGAGGGAGTTCCCGGAGTTCCTTGGCGGTTTTGCCTCGCTTCACAAAGTCGGCCACATGACTTGGCAAAACCACGAAGGCCTGGATGAGCGAGAAAACCAGTGCCGAGATGACCACGATGGGAACGATCATCAAGAATTTGCCGATGATTCCCTCCGCCCAGATCAATGGAAGAAAAGCCGCCACCGTCGTGCTCACACTACCGACAACCGGCCAGATCACCTCCTGCGATCCACGAATGGCTGCCTCTTTAGGCGACATCCCGGCCTGGAGATAGCGATAACAATTCTCCGCCATCACGATTGCATCATCCACAACCATCCCCAAGGCCATGATCATCGCAAAGAGGGAGAGCAGATTGATGGTGTAACCTCCGATGTACAGAACAAGGAGTGCCCCCGCAAATGAGACAGGGATTCCAAACGCCACAAGAATTGCCAACCGCCAATTGAGCATCAGCACCAAAAGGATCGTCACAAACAACAGGGCTTGAAACCCGTTCTGCGCAACCGTGTTGATACGCACTTTGATAAATCGCGTTGAGTCACTTAGCACCCGTGTTTCAATCCCGGGCGGCAGAAGTTTTACCTCCTCCTCAAAGACCTTGCGGCACTGACCCACGGTCAGAAGGGCATCGGCTCCCTTTTTTTTCACAATCGTGAACGTGATGGCCGGCCGCATGTCGGCTCTTCCAAAGGTGCGGGGCTCCTCGCTGGTGTCCCGAAATGTGGCCACATCCCTGAGAAGGATCATCTTGCCATCAGAGGTTTGAACCGGAACCTCAGCCAGTTCCTCAGGGGACCGGATCTCCCCGATCAACCGCACCAGACGCTGTCCACCCTCCCCATCCAAACGACCACCCACCGTGTTGAGATTTTTCCGCCGCACGGCCTCAGTCACCTGATCCAGGGACACCTTCGCCAATTCCAGTTTGTAAGGATCCACTTCCACCCAAACCTCCCGGCGGTCCAACCCATCAGCCAACACATTGGAAACCCCCGGAATAATCCGAAGACGCCGCTTGATCCGATCAAGCTCCTCGCGGAGTTCCATCGGGTCATATCCTGGCGGATATGAAACCGTAAATGTGATCAGCGGCAGGGGAATATCAAATTCCTCAATGACTGGTGGCTCAATGGTTGCCGGCAGTCTGGCCTTCGCCTTGTCAACAGCCTGACGCACCTCATTCAGCGGCGGGTCGAGGTCCGTGACCGAGGCATCCAATTCAATAAAAATATTGGAGAAATTGTCTTCCGAGACCGAGCGGATTTTTTTGACCCCACGAACCCCGGCCAGTTCCTCCTCAATGGGAACCGTGATCGTGCGCTCAATCTCCTCCGCCGCACTGGTTGTGGGATCCAGCGTCGTGACTTGGATAAAATTTGTGGAAACGTCGGGAAAGAGGTCCAGTTTCAAGCGGGTCGTGGCCGCAAGAAAACCCGCCACCAAAAGCACAATGGTCAGCAGGTTGACCGCAACCCGATTTTCAACACTCCAGCGGGGCAGGTTCATCGAATAAAAATCCGATCACCCGCTTTTAACCCTTCAAGAACGGGATACTGCCCATCAATTTCGGGGCCCACCGTGATCCGCGTGGACACCGGCTTGTCATCACCTGCGTCCACAAGCACCTCCGCATCCCTCCCGGAAAACCGGACCGCCGCCGCTGGAGCCACCGGCCCATTCGGGAAACTCTCGACCTCCACCTCAACCACCCCCTGCAAACCTCCGGCCATCCCGGCCGCGGAATTATCCACCACAGCCTCCACCTGAAACATCTTGGTGACCGGGTCGGAGGACCGGCTCACATAATCCACCTTGGCCTCCACTTTCTGACGTTCCCCAGAGAGAAGCCGCACCTCCACCGCATGGCTCGGCGAGAACGCCGCAAGGTCATTTCCCGCAATCATAAACTTCACCCGTAAGCGCTCCACATCCACCAACTCCACAACCGCCTGATTCACATTCACAGCATCGCCAACATCAACCAATCGTTGATTCACAACCCCATCAAAGGGAGCCCTCACCGTGTGCCGATCCAATGCGTCTTTTGCATCATCAAGCTGAGCCTTGGTGATTTTTGCCGACGACAAAACCGCCTCATATTGCGTTTGGGAAACCACGCTGGATTTTTGCAAACGTTCAGCCTCTCCCAGCAGCCGCATGGCCTCCTCATGTCTGGCTTGCGCGAGCTCCAACGCAATTTTTGCGCGACGATCCTCCACCTTCACCAAGGTCTCTCCCTTGGAAACAACCTGACCAGCCTCCACCGAAGTTTCGATCACCCGTCCGGCAACCTCCGAAGGCACCGCAGCCTGCTTCCATGGCACAAGATCCGCCGCATATCTTTTCACCCGCACCAGCGGCTTTTCAACGATCTCCACCGCAAGGGGTTCCGGTGGTTTTAACTCCGCTCGTTCCTGCTCAAAACGCTGACGCTCCTTCACCCCGCTCAAAAAACGCCCCGCAGACACCACAACAAAAACCACAAAGATCAGAATGGCCGAAAACCCCAAAATCACCCTCTTGGTGCGACGAGAAAGCAACATATTTTTATTAACCTCATTAATAAACCCGCTCCCCCCACTTGGCAAGGCTTGAGCCAGAACAGCCCCTGCCCGGCGGTGATTAAAACCTGGGACAGCTGGCGTCCCGCCGGCCATCCTTCCAGACTCATTTTTAGGACGTCCCACCCTCTAACCCCAATGCGAAACCCCTGAGCTGCGAATCCGCATAGTGACAAAGCCACCGGCGATTCCCGAACTGCGCATGGGTGGGACGGGGTATTTTGAACACCATCCTCAGGGCACCAGCAACTTTAACTTTGGAAAATACGAACGCAAATAGCCTCGATCCACCGCTGCCAATCTGTTGGCCTGCACCATGGCATGTGCGGCGATGACAAAACCGGGGAGAAGATGATCTCTGGTTCCCTTTAACTTCCTGTATTTCAAAAACGTCTGCCCAGCGAGCCAGGCACTGTCAGGCGAAATGGCATCATAGCTGATCTGCAAAGATTCAAACTGTTGACGTGCCTGCTTTGCTGAGGAAAAACCCGACGAACACTCCGCAAAAACCACAGCACACATCAGCAGGGGACCTTCCGCGGCAGCTTGACTCAGGCTTTCCCGCCATTTTTCCCAACCCACTTCCCACCGCAGTAGGATAAGCAGCACCGAAGAATCCAAGGCTGTTTTCATCCGTTCTTAGCCAGTGGCAGGCCCACAGGACCTCGCAACTCATCCATGACATCTTCGATCTTCCTGCCTGGCCATGGATCCTTCCAACCCGCCCCAAAATTATCCCAGGCCTCAGGAGGAATCACGCGAACCGCTTTGAGAAATGGGGCCTCCTCATCAAAATCCAGAACATCCCCGAAGGTTTCCAAAATGGCGCGCCCGGCTGGATTCGAACCAGCGACCCGCTGCTTAGAAGGCAGCTGCTCTAGTCCCCTGAGCTACGGGCGCAAAGAACGAGGAATCTACCCCACCGCATCGCCGGGGGCAAACAAATCCGGCGCTCGCACAAAAGGGCGAATTCTGAAATCGCCAACGAGTTTCAATCATGGATAAGAATAACGAAATCTATTTTCTAATCAGAGAACCATGCAAGGAATCCGCCTCATCTCTCTAACCCTGCTCGGGATCGTATTGTTTACATTGCCCGCACTCGGGTGGCTGAAGCTCCTTGATCTGTGCTCCGATATTTATCCGACAACCGCACTCTATACCGATCAGAGGCCTATCAGAATGATTGCAGTCCTTTGGGGATTATTTTTTACCCTGCTCCCGTTTTATACGCTGGTATACTTTCACCGGAGCAAGTCCAGAGAAGTTCTCGGCTTCAAAACTCCCAGCTACTAAAACATATCGGTGCTCTGCAAACCCAGCGGAGCTTCCCTTGTTGCTTTAAATGACTTCGGGTGATAGGAAAATGACATGCCAGCCACCGTCAATCTTCAGAAAATGACCCTTGCGGATAAGATGAATTTAATGGAGGAGCTTTGGGCTGATTTGTCCCGAAAGGATATCCCCCCCCCACATTGGCACGGTGAGGTCCTAGCTGAGAGAGATCGTCTGATCGCCTCCGGGGAGGAACTGTTCGTCGATTGGGAAGTCGCCAAAAAGCAATTGTCTGACGAGTTGCTTTGAGGGTTGTCATCCAGCCGGCAGCCACGTCCGATCTCCGGCAGGGATTTTCCTTCTATGAGCAACAACAAGAGGGCCTGGGCTCCTACTTTCTCCATTCCCTCTATGCGGAGATCGATTCCCTTCGCCTGTATTCAGGAATCCACCCCGTTCATTTCGGAAGATTTTTCCGCATGCTCCCGAAGAGATTCCCCTACGGCGTTTATTATGAATTCAAAGACAACACCGTTTTCGTGCGGGCTGTTTTGGACCTTCGTCGAAACCCCAGGTGGATCAGGGATGAAATCAAAGGGCGAAATTGACTGGATTCCTGGGGCTTGTAACCCGATTTTGTAACCCGCCCCCCGAAACGTGCGCTGCTTTGCAATGACTCATAATGGTGCTGAACAAAATTCAAGCCACTCATTAACAGTGACATGACCCGGGGTTGATCGTGTCTGGAGTAACCCGGCTGTGCAAACAACCGCCTTGGGGGAAATCTGGAGGATTTTTGACATGCCGCCAAGCTGCATGGGTTCATGAGCTGTCCGCCCATAACCAAATTTTTCACAGGTTCATATAGACATTGGGCAAATAATTCCAATGAGCTAGATTCTCATCACAGACCACATGTCATCAGACACCGCAACCCCAACCAATCCTGCCTGCTGGCATTTCGAGAACTCGTACGTGCGACTTCCGCAAGAGTTCTTCGCCGCATCGAATCCAGTCATGGTGCGAGACCCGCAGGTGGCAGTTTTTAATCAGCGGTTGGCGCTGGAAATGGGACTGAACCCGGACGTGCTTGGGGGTCAGTCGGGAGCCTCAATTTTTGGAGGGAATCAGATCCCTGATGGTGCATCCCCCATCGCTCAAGCGTATGCGGGGCATCAATTTGGTCATTTCACGATGCTCGGTGATGGTCGGGCGATTTTGCTGGGGGAGCATTTGACACCTGATGGCAAACGGCTTGACGTGCAACTGAAGGGCTCGGGGAGAACGGTGTATTCCCGGCGAGGGGACGGACGGGCCACCCTCGGTCCCATGCTTCGTGAATACGTCATCAGCGAAGCCATGCATGCGCTTGGCATCCCAACCACACGAAGCCTTGCGGTTGTTACCACTGGCGAGGATGTCCAGCGCGAGGAAATTCTGCCAGGATCGGTGCTCACACGCATCGCTTCGAGTCACATCCGTGTGGGCACGTTCGAATACGCCGCAAGGTTGGAGGATCCGGAACCCCTCCAGGCCCTGGCGGCATACACACGACACCGTCATTTTCCAGAGCTTGCCGATTCCCCCACGTCCCAGATCGACATGTTTAAGGCCACCATGGATCGACAGGCCCTGTTGATGGCCAAGTGGCTGGGGGTGGGGTTCATTCATGGCGTGATGAACACCGATAATATGGCCCTCTCTGGGGAAACGATCGACTATGGGCCATGTGCTTTTCTGGACACGTATGACCCCAGCAAAGTTTTCAGTTCCATCGACGCCCAGGGGCGCTATGCGTATGGAAACCAGCCTCAGATCGCTCAATGGAACCTGGCCCGGCTCGCGGAAACTCTGCTGCCCTTGATGGATTCCGATCCGGATGTCGCGCTTTCCCTGGCCAAAGAAGCTGTCGAAAGTTTCCCTTCGCTTTTTCGCAAGCACTGGCTTGCCGGAATGAGAGCCAAGCTGGGATTGTTCGGTGAAGAGGCCGGGGACGAGAAACTCATCGGCGATCTCTTGAGCTGGATGCATGCCCATCAGGCCGATTATACCAACACGTTTCGATCGCTGAATCCCGGCCAGTCGACCTCCCCGGAGCCGGACTTTTTGGCGTGGCACAACCGCTGGAAATCCCGGCTTGCTCAGCAGAACCGGCCCCCGGCGGAAGTCTCGCATCTCATGAGGGCAAGTTCACCGGCCGTGATCCCCCGCAACCACAAGGTGGAAGAAGCCCTTGAAGCCGCTGTGAAACACAGCGATTTTATTCCCATCAAATCCCTTCTCCACATTCTCTCGGACCCCTACACCGATCACCCGGATCATGAGGCCTACCGGGATCCCCCACCCAACGGCGGCGGAGATTACCAAACGTATTGCGGCACATGAGCACGGACCTCTCCGAGCTTTTTGATGCCGAGACGATGCGAAGTTATGAAGGCGCAGGATTGTTGGCTCGACGGTTGGTGCGTGGAAGATTGCGGGCGGAGCGGCGAAGTTTCACGCGTGGCATGAGTGTGGAATTTGCCGAATACCGGCCTTTTGTGAGCGGAGACGACTGGCGTGCCATCGATTGGCACGCTTATGCGCGTTGGCGGCAATTGGTGCTCAAATTATTTGTGGAAGAAGAAGATCTTCACGTCCACCTGCTTCTGGATTGTAGCCGATCCATGGACTGGGGGAAACCATCCAAATTCGACCAAGCCCGACGCGTGCTTGCCGGCCTCGCCTACCTTGCCCTTGCCAATTTGGATCGCGCGGCCTTTGTCCCCCTTGGCTCGCCATCAGGCAAAGGATTCCCGCCATGCCGTGGCCGCAATCGCTTTCCCAACCTTCTCTCAGCAATCGCAGCCTGTCCGGCGGATGGTGGCGCGGTGGGTTTGGACGACAGTGTCCGCACCTGGCTCAGAAGCCGGCCAAGGCGGGGTCTGGTGATTTTGATTGGTGATCTTTTTGGGACTGGCGATGGTGATGCGCGACTGGCCATGGATCGCATCCGGCATGCCGGGCATGAAGTCGGCGTGATCCAAACTCTGACCTCTGATGAAATCCATGCGCCCACTCCCGGCGAATACGAGTTTGAAGATTGTGAGACAGGGTTCGTCCGCCAAGTCGTGATTGACCCGGCGGCAGCCAACCGCTTCGAAGACCGGGCGCGCACATTTCTTGCGAATCTGGATTCGCATTCGCGGCGACATGCGCTCTCTTTCCTTCGCATTCAAAATGACACCCCAATTTCCGGCGTGCTCTCCTCCGTTTTGGCCTGGCAATGACTTTTCTTGCTCCCCTCTTCTGGGCGCTTTCTGCCCTCGCACTGCCAATCATTGTCTTTTATCTGGTCCGTGAGCGTCCCCGGCGGCGGGTGGTCAGCAATCTGCTTTTCTGGCCCCAGGATCAAACTGTGCTTTCGGAAAGTGCCCGCTGGAGAAAATTGCGCCGTTGGTTTTCGCTGCTCCTTCAGTTGATTTTTCTATTGTTGCTGATTGCAGCGCTGGCCCGCCCTCTCTGGCCATGGGGGTCAGGCCAAATCAATTCGGTGGTGATTGTGCTGGATGCCTCAGCCAGCATGAGAGCGCAGCATGATAGTTCTTCGCGATTCGAAACGGCGGTCGCAGAGGCCGAGCGTTTTTCGAAATCGCTCAGAAGTGGCGAGGAAGTGGCCGTTGTTCTTGCCAATTCCACTCCGCATGTTTTGACGGGCTGGACAGACAGCCGTCATCAACTCGGAGACGTATTTTCCAAGGCTGCGCCAGACACCACCGCAAGCAGCCCGATGCAAGCTCTCACTCTGGCAAAAAACCTGGCGGCCTCCAGATCCGCCAGGGTCATTTTTTTTACCGATGGCGTCTGGGATGGCCCACTGGAGGATGATGTGCTCCAAGGCGTGACCATTCACCCGGTGGGTTCTGAAGCACCCAATGTGGGGTTAAGCCGGTTATCAGCCCGACGATCCCCCGCCCTGCCCGGGGAGGTTGCCGTTTTTGCGGAGGTCAGGGATTCTGGAAATGGCGGAAGCGGAAAAATTTCGCTATTTAGCAACGAGCGGTTGTTGGATGCCCGTGAGATTTCGGTCCCTCCCGGTCAGCCATGGCGCAAGGAGTGGATTCTCCAAGAGGAGGGAGCCGTAAATCTTTCAGCAAAAATTGAGGGATTCGAAGGGGATGTTCTCGCATTTGATGATTCATTTAAAATCACCGTCGATCCCCTCACACCCATTGAAGCTGTTCTGGTCTCGCCGCCTGATCGATACCTTGAAGCCGCATTGGCGGCGATCCCGGCTCTTGATGTTCAGAGATTGTGGCCGCCGGACACATTAAAATATGGGGACGCCACGAAGCTCTGGATTTTTCAGGGCGCGGTCCCCCCGCCAGATTTTCAAGCCCTTGGGTTGGTGATGATTCTTCCTGAACGGAGCGGTTTTTTTGGGGAGCTGATTGGGGAAATGAATGAGCCGTGGATCACGGAAGTTGACCAGAACAACCAGCTCACAAGCGCTGTGATTCTGGATCGTGTGACGGTGGGGCGCGCCATGGAATATCAACCCGTCCCTGGTGCCACCACGTATGTGGGCAGTGCGGGAAGGCCGCTGATATTTGGGAACTGGGAGGCCGATCCCCGCTGGTTGGTGGTGGCATTGGATCCCGCCAAAAGCGACCTCGTGATGCGGGCCGCGTTCCCAATCCTGATCTCCAATGTGGTTCAAACCTTGCGCCAGGATTCCCAGGAGTTTTTCATGGCCGAAGGAGCCAGACCGGCTCTCACCAGCCTGAAATCACAGCTCAATGAATCGAGGGAGGCTCCCGATGTTCAAAAACTATCAGCCCGCATTCTTCCCGTGCGACCACCCTGGTGGTGGTTGCTTGTGATGGCATTGATTTGGGTCTTTGCTGAATGGTGGACCTACCACCGGAGGATCACGGAATGAACGATCTCGAATTTGGCGTTCCCTGGGCTCTGTTTCTGTTGCCTGCGGCTTTTCTTCTCTGGGTGATCACACGACGCTCGGCGACGGGCCTCGCGCCGCAGCGAAGCTTCCTCATTCTTCTCGTAAGAGTCCTGATTTTTCTTTGCCTGATTTTTGCCATCTCTGATCCGCGTCTGTTCCTGCCTTCCTCCAGCAAACATGTGGTTTGGGCCATCGATGTCAGCGAGAGTGTTGGGGATTCGGCCATGGAAGCCGCAAGCACGTTTTCCAAACAAAGCGGGGTCGCTTCCGCTGACCAAAGTTGGGTTCTATTTTCGGGTCGTCCGGGGATGGGTGAAGATCCTGCCAACCAGTCATTGGACGCAGAATCCGTGGCGCCGTTCCAAACCGACACCACGGACATTGCGGCCGCCCTGCAGTTTTCCACGGCCGTTTTCCCATCAGGCAAGGGCCGCATCCTGGTATTATTTTCTGATGGGGTGGAGACGGAAGGGAAGGCCGTCAATCAGATCGAGGCGCTCAGGCAATCCGGGGTGGTTGTGTTCACTGTTCCCATCGCTCCGAAAGATGACCCGGAAGTTCTGGTTCGCGAAATCGAGGCCCCCAGAATGGTGCGCGGCAAGGAACCGTTCGAGCTGAAAACGGTGATTTTCAGCAATCGCGACATGGAAGCGGAACTGGATGTTTTTCAAGAGGGAGTCCTTGCCGGCACCAGAAAACTCTCCCTGCAAAAAGGAGAGAATCCCGTGGCGATCACCCAGCGAATTTCGACCCCGGGCGTGGCAAATTTCAGCGTTACGATCAGAGCCCCCCAG
>JBGTAR010000168.1:0-8380 GCA_041749815.1 Terrimicrobiaceae bacterium | reverse complement strand
GGCCAGTGCTGCTTTTGCATTCACAGGTGCCGCCGTTGGTGCCCCTCTTTGGAATCTCCCGCAAAATGACCGGGGATTCACCTATCCCGGACTCAGGAACGAGCAAGCGCCCAGTGTCTTCCTTGCTTACAGCAACCCCGACTCCAGAGTTTCAACCGGTATTTTCAAGTGGCTGAAAATCCAACTCGTCAGCGTGGAATATTCGGGCGAATCCCTCTCGGCACCTCACTTTTCGTTGTGGACAGCATCAGGATCCGGCCCGCCCATAATCTGGATGGCCACGTCCGATGGCATCACAGGCAGTGATCATTACTGGGCTTTGGAGGGAACTCACAACCACTTGAACTGGGGCTTCACAGCCTTGGGGATCTACCGGGTGACCATGCGTGCAAGCGCCTTTCTGCAATCAACCGGCCAGCCCACAGAAAGCGAGGATCATGCGGTGACTTTTGCCATAGGAACACTCGCCATGTGGAGAGCCACTCATTTTTCAGGACCGGATCTCGTGGACGTGAATATTGGAGTTCCCACCGCAGACCCCGATGCCGACGGATCAAATAACCTCATCGAATACGCCTTCAACATGCACCCCCGGGACTCAAGCACAGCGGCAATCACCACCGGCACGGGAATCTCTGGGTTGCCTCTCATTCAGGTTGAGAATGTGAATGGCCAGGACCGGCTCACAATTGAGTTTGTGAGACGGAAAGCCTCCACCAACCCTCAAATCGTTTACGTGCCAGAATTCATCAGTGACTTGACATCCGGGAACTGGGAGGCGGGCGGGACAACCCTCATCACTCCAGTCGCTGGAGAGAATGACTGGGAACGCGTCAAAGTGACGGACTCCCTGAACCTCACCCCGGAGACAAGACGATTTGGCCGGGTCCGAGTGGCTCTGCTCAGTCAGGTTGCTTATTGATTGAAACGCGGATTCCACCACGTGGCATGACCATGGCCCCCACTCTCTGCAAATTATTTGCATTTTCTTATTGCATATCATTTGCATTTTGATAACAATGTATCGACACCAAAAAATCACCGTCTATGAAAACCATCCCATCACTAGCAATTGTTGCCGCAATCACCTTCTTCCCGCTCTCATCGACTTTTGCCCAAGGGATTTGGACATCAGGTCATGGCGATATCAGTGTGGCCTATGGGATAGATGGGCTCGAGGGTGAGTGGCATTTGGGAGAGGACAACGAGGAGGTTGTGGTTGATGGGATCACACTTCAAAGCCCTGACGGTTTTGAGTACGAGACGGATGCCATCACGGCAACCCTGCCGTTTGATCGTAGTTTTTTGCGCCCTGCCGGCGTGGACTGGAATTTCCTTGGGGCCAACGCTGGCGAGTCGGTGTGGGTGTTTCCCGCCACATCGATCGAAGCGGTTGGCATTCCGTACCTTGGTTTCGGGACCGAAGAGCTGAATCCCGCCGATTGGAGCAGTGACATCACTTTCACTCTCACGTCTGCCATGGGTTCCGGCGTGGATGATGGCGGGTTTTTCTCATTGTACACCACCGATGAATTCGGAGTTCCCACGGCCTTTGCCACAACCTTTGGGGGAGTCTCTGGCTTTATTGCCCAGGCAGCAGGCGACCACACCCACTACAATGTGGCCTTCACCCAAACCGGCGTGTATGAGGTAACCTTCACCATCTCGGGCACGCATGTGACGGATGGATTCCAGTCCACTTCTGCGACCTACACCTTCAACATCATTCCCGAGCCCACCTCATTGATGTTGATTGGTGTTGGAGCCAGTGCTCTGCTCCTGCGCCGCCGGCGGCACGGGCGGGTGCTCTGAGGAGAGAATTGCCGGGCTGCGTTTCTGTGCACAGCGCGGAGGATTGCCATGTGTGTTGATGTGAGGTTATGCTTGCCTCAATGAACAAAAAAAAATTCGCGGCGGAATTTCGAAGGCTGAAAAAGTTTCGAAACCTCTCGGAGGACGAAAGGGTCCTGTTCGCGATGAGCCTGAGTGCGACCCCGGACGAGCGCTGGGAACGGCACGAGGGGTTTCTCAAATCGCACGGCTTGTTCACAAGATCAGAGAGGAAGGCATTCGGTTTCAGATAGCCGGCATGTCGGCGGCGATTCTTCAGGGCGTTCCAGCAACAACAATCGACACAGACATCTGGGTTGAGCTTCCTCCGAGGCAATTTGTCAGGCTCACAGCGATTATCATGCACTTGGGAGGCATCATGCTGGCACCGACAGTTGCCGCATTGAGTGATGACACCCTGGTCAATTTCCTTCCAAGGGTTGATGGAATTGGGAGTTTTGACAAAGAATTGAAGAAGGCCAGGCGAATCCGATGGCAGGGGATGATTGTTCCGGTTGTTCCGTTGGAATCGCTGCTCAAGAGTAAGCAGGCCATCAGGCGACCAAAAGATTTGGCCCACATTCCGCTGCTAAAGCAAACGATAAGACTCCAGAAGAAAGGAAGGGTGTTGGTCAAAAAACCTCTTGATTCCAAGGAGAAGAAATAAGCGCCGATCACGGGTGAACGCGGGTTCTCCGGATGAATCGTGCCAGAAAAAATAACCCGGTGAGGACCATCCAAGGGAGGTATCCCACCCAAACACCGACGGCCCCCCACTCCCAAACAAAGGCGAGGAGGTAAACGGTTGGCAGGCTCAGCACCCAATAACACACAGCGTTGGCAATCATGGGCACACGGTTATCGAGAAGACCCCGGAGTGCCCCAAGACTCACAGACTGGATCGCATCGGAAATTTGGTAGACACCGGCAATTGTCACGAGCACACCAGCCAGCTTTGCAACCCCGGGGTCCGCGGTGAAAAGCCCCGCAATCCAGGAACCAGAGGTGGTGTAAACCAAAGCACAAGCTGCCATGAGGGCCACCCCGAATCCCACCGCCAGAAGCCCGACTCTGCGGGCTCCCGCCAGATCGCCCGCCCCGGCAGCTTGAGCGACCCGCACACTGGCGGCCGTGGAAAGCGCGATGGGAAACATCCAAGCCAATGACGCGATTCCCATGGTGACTTGGTTCGCCGCCAGAGCGGTTGTGCCAAGCCAGCCGAGCATGATGGCTCCCACAGCAAAAGATCCGCCCTCCAGCACATCCTGCCCGGCCACCGGGAGTCCCTGTTTCCAAAGGCTCCGCAACACCCCAAGGCAGGCACCACCAGCCCTGAGCGCGGCCAGCGACACATCGGAGCGTATCCATGCCAGCAGGGCGATGGCCTGCACCAGTCTGGCAATCAATGTGGCCCAGCCTGCTCCCAGCAAACCCAGCGCTGGAAACCCCAAATGACCAAAAATCAGAACCCCGTTGAGTGCGGCATTGAGAAAGATTGAGCCAATCATAATGCCCAGCACCGGCCAGGGACGGTTGACGGACTCGGCGATCTGACCCAGCGCAACCGCCAGCATGGCCGCAGGCAGGGACCAGGCAATGAGGAGCAAATATCCCCCGGTGACCTGAACCACCTCGCCCGGCTGGCCCAAGTGACTGAGCCATGGCACGACAGCGGTCAACGCCACGGCCATCATCACCCCGACTCCCCCACCCAACCAAGCACCTGCCCGGGCGGCCTTACCCGCTTCGAGAATATCCCCGCCTCCAAAAGCCTGGGCAACGCGCGGTGCCACCGCCCCCAGTGAGCCATATCCAAAATAAAGCGCGAACATGACGAGATTGCCCGCCAGAGAGGCTCCGGCCAGCGAGACCGCTCCAACCTGACCGACCATGATCGTGTCGGTCAGTTGCATCACCACCTGCCCGGCCTGCCCCAGCACCATTGGTGCAGCCAAGCCCATCAGCGACCAGATCACAGACCGCAAGGGAGGCTTCGGAGTGAGTTTTATCATCAACCCTGATGCAGAATCTTAAGTCCGATGGGAATAGCCTGTTGGTAGCCACATCATCCATGAGAAGGCAGTCAAATTGATTCTGAAATTCATTTCACATTTTTCTTTGTGGTGGTGGGATCGTGCTTCCATCCGGACTCAGTATATCGGTCCATATTTTGATCCGTGATTACCACAAAAGGGTGGAACGTTGCCATCTTGTTCTCGAAGTCATTGCTTCCGTCGCTGCATCGCAATCGTTCCAAATCGTCCGTCCTCGTGCTTTTCTTCCTGCCACCCCGGAACGCCTGCCGCGGCGAGCGGTGCGGGATTTGGGGGTGCACAACCCACAGCAAATCGGTTCGTTCAGGCCATTTCAGGAAAAGGTTCGTAGGGTTCCTGGCGCTTCCAGATCGAAAGAAGAACAACCGTGAGCTTAAAGGTTACGGCCACCACTGCGCGTTTCTTGGGTTGGCCACAATCACTTTCAGTCCTTGGTCTTCCAGAAACAGACTCACCCGTGGACTGTGGGTCCCTGCTTCCATGATCAACACGGACCGAGGATCGAAACTTGCCAACGTCGCCAACTGACCACGGACATTGGCGATCTCGCCCTCTTTTACTTTCTCTCTTTTTCGATCCAGCACACAAAAACTGTGTCTCAGATCTCCAAGGGCATTATTGTTACTTTTTCTCTTTTCATAAGGCTTCGAGTTTACCAGCCCGTTTAACCGCACGGACTGCTCTCTGCCTTCTAATCCAATCGGGTTTGATCTTGTTCTTCTTAAAACTGTGCCGAGCAACAACACTCCACATAGCAGGAGACCGAAAACGGAGGGTTCCGGAATCTGAGCGATGAATCCTTCATACGATCCGTTGTGCAAACCATAACCTGCAATCAGAGATCCATCACCAGATATTGCGGTCGCTCCACGTAAGTTCCATCCCGCCAGGTTAAAACCGTAATCCAGTTCTAAGAATTGCTGGAGTGATCGCAAGCCATGCTGCTCAGTCCAAATAAATGCTCCTGCGGAGGAGAACGAGCCAACTACGTTTGAGCCGTTGGTTGTTGTATCTGTTGCATACCCAATATCGTCCTCAATAAGAAGACCCAAGGACATCATGCCTCCGCTTTCAGTCCATCGGAATGGAGTGCCGTCGCCTCCTTGACCGACGACAACGGAACCATCATTGCTGACGGCATGACCAATATCTGTTAGGGAGCCTGAGCCGAGACTCCCTAAATGAAGCATCCCAGTGCTCTCGCTCCATCGGAAGGAGTCGCCGTTCGCGGAGGTTAGATCCGCACCGACGACCCAGATCCCATTTCTCGAAACGCCAGATGCACTCGTGCCAATGCTGAATCGTATTGCCTCAGTTCCATCAATCCACACAACTCCTGCACTTCCAGAAAACCTACTTGGCCCCGGTGTAACCCTCCCAACGATTGTACGCCCGTCATCCGAAACATCAGTAGCAGCACTCTCTCTGACGTTTGTATCTCCAAGCGCCATGATTCCACCACTCTGCGACCAAGTAAATGCCTGCTGACGGCTGGTTGTGCTGCTAAAGGTAGTTGAATCGCCAACAATCAGCCCACCATCCGCAGACATTCCACCAACATAGGTGACATGGCTGCCACCGTATCCAGGGCTGTCAACATATCCCAAGTCAATAGCGCCAGAAACAGCGTCCCAGCGACTGGCGGAGGGATAATTCTCTCCTGCCACAATCGAGCCGTTGCTGCTCACATCTTGTGCAGTCGACATCTGAGGTATGCCGAAAAACTGCGCGTGGGCACAGAACGGAAACGACAACATGGTAAAAAGTGCGAAGAGGGACTTCATCGTATCTAGTGAACGCGACTGTCGAAAAACCAATTAATGGCTGATTTTTAGTCTCATTCTTTGGGTGGCAGATTGTTTTCGGATTTTTGCTTGATCGAATCAGAAATTCAATCCCAATCGGCTGTTTCGCGTTGCTGAAGCCCTTCTGCTGGCTGTGAGGGTCGGATTTCGAGCGGACAACCCCCTTCAGTTCCTCCCTGTGCCATTTTTTCCAGTTTTTCTAAGTTGTGGACCAGGCAGTAGAGTTTCCACTGCACGTTGACTTTGGTTTTGCCGCGAAGCGTGAACCGGTGCAGGGATTTTTGGGCTCGGACGTTTGCAAAAACAGGTTCAAAACCACTGTCGGCTGGGCACGAAAAAGGCAAGCTTGCTCCTCCTCGGAACGCTGGCCCCGCGCTTGCGGGGCCGGCAATCCTTCTCTGCCTCAACCACTCTAGAAATCACTCCCAAATGCGTCGCTGGAATATTCTAGATTGATGACACTACCGATCCGGGAGACTGATTTTGCCACTGACTACTTCGTATTACGGTCTTGGATTATACCTTATGGGACTGGTACCTTTGGCTGCTACCAGAGCTTGAGTGCCCGATCGGGGTAGCTGAGCTTGCGTTCGCAGAAATATATCGCTTGACAATACGCACGCAATCACGCACGCTTTCCCCATGCAGACAGTCACAGCCACAAAAGCACGATCCATGATCTACAAGCTCCTTGACGATGCCTCGGACTCTCACGAGCCGATTCAGATCACTGGCAAGCGCTCCAGTGCTGTTCTCGTTGCCGAGGACGACTGGCGAGCCATTCAGGAGAGCCTGTATTTGGTTTCGATTCCGGGCATGCGGGAATCCATTCGTTCCGGACTCGCCACTCCAGTCGATGCGTGTGCCAAGAAGCTTGATTGGTGAAATACCTCCTCGTCTTCACCAAGCAAGCGCAGAAGGACGCCAAGAAGCTTGCAAGCGCAGGACTCAAACCGAAGGCACAGCTTCTATTGGATATTCTGGCGGATGATCCTTTCCAGAACCCTCCCCCCTACGAGAAGCTTATCGGCGATCTTGCCGGCGCATATTCCCGCAGAATCAATATTCAGCACAGAATTGTGTATCAGGTGCTCAAGACTGAGCGAGTTGTTAAGGTCTTGCGGTTGTGGACACATTACGAATAAAAACAATGCGGCCACCCGGTTGAGCCAATGCGCGAGACGCACGCGGCACACCGGGGACGTTCTGCCAAGGTATGAAGACCGCATTCAAGCCCGCAATTTTCAGCATCCTCTCGCTGATGTTGGTGAGTTGCGGACCGAAGAGCAAATCAACGATGACAGATAGTAACACGTTCTCAACCCTTGCGGAGAAGAAAGCGTTTCTTGAGCGTTACGTCAGTTTTCGTCGGACGTATGAGGACCTCAACTATGTGATCGCGTTTCGAGATGGTGGTGACGGAGGAGTTCCGAGCCCTTCCGAGTGGGATGTTCGACTGATTGCGACGGTCCCTACTTCGGAGATTGATGGTTGGACTTCGGGGCTGGCCGTGACAACTGCTCCCGATACCGGGTGGCTATCCGATGTTCCCGATGCGCCATCCGATCTGAGGACCTTCGAATGGCATGGCGATACGACGAGGCTTGTAGGGATTGACCGAGCGCGAAGGATCGTCATCTACCGGAACCGCATGCTGTGACCAACAAGAACACAAAGAGGCAGAACAAGACAGTGGTGGCAACGGCGGGTATCCCCACTTGCTTCTGGCGCGACTTCCTGCTCCTGCAGGAATCGTGACAGAAGTGCCGAAGGCATGGGGATTAACGAGACTGTCGAATAAGCGATATATGGCTAATTATTGGTCTCATTGTTTGGTTGGCTGATATATGGGAAATTTTTGATGGATTGGTCCGGAAATTCAATCCGAATCAGCAATTTGGCGTTAGCAGTGTGCTTATGCGGGTTGTGAAGGCCACATTTCAAGGGGATATCCCCTTTCAGTTCCTTCCTGTGCCATATTTTCCCAGTTTTTCCAAGTTGTGGACCAGGCAGTAGAGTTTCCACTGCACGTTGACTTTGCATTTTCCGCGAAGCGTGAACCGGTCCAGGGCTTTTTGGGGTCGGATGTTTGCAAAGACGGGTTCAAAACCATTGTCGGCCGGGCACGAAAAAGACAAGCTTGCTCCTCCTCGGAACGCTGGCCCCGCGCCTGCGAGGCCGGCAATCCTTCTCTGCCTCAACCACTCTAGAAATCACTCCCAAATGAGTCGCTGGAATATTCTAGCAAAATGACGCTGCCGATGCTGGAGACTGATTTCGCCACTGACTACTTCGCATTGCGGTCTTGGATTATAAGTTATGGGACCGACCCGAATGGCACTAACTTAAGGCGGTTTTAGGAGTAATTTCGATGCCGACTTTTCGGTGTGGTAAGGGACCCATTTCATGCCTTGGTTTGGTCATGAGGCGATAGTTTTTTTGGCGGCGTTTCTTGACTCGTGGTTCGCTGCGGCCCGGGCGATGAAGATTGAGATCTTTTGCGATGGCGAGCAGCATTTCATCGAGCATGGTCGAAATGGTTCGGGGTTTTTCCTCGGCCCGACTTGTGGCATTGGCGAACTGGCGCACAGTATCCAGACATCCTTTGAATGAGATGCGCTTGAGCTCAACATGGTGAGTGAGTGCCGCTTTTTGCATGATACAACGGATGGCATTGTAGGCAATGAAGTG
>JBGTAR010000167.1:0-6101 GCA_041749815.1 Terrimicrobiaceae bacterium | reverse complement strand
CTGGCAAAACGGGAAATCCTATTCCCTGAACAATCTCGTTTCATCTGCTAAGAGCCCCACCCCGGCATGGGAAATTCTCGGCGGAGTTGATCTTGCCGACAACGGCATCATCCTCGCAACTGCCAAAAAAATGTCCGACAATTCGAATCATGCCGTGCTCCTGATACCGGTTGGTGTCCGATCAGATCAGGCAAAAAATGATGGCCGATATGACAGTTCAAAACACGACGAGTCTTTGTATCCCCGCCCCGGAAATGTCACGCGAGCGAACGAGTCGAATTCGCTTCAAAATGCTTTGCACATTTTCTTTGAAGATTGCACTGATGAAAACGAAATTGTTGCACGCACATCTTGCGAATTCGAATTGATTGTTGGGGATGGAAATTTGGCTGATATTCCAAATCTCTCCTGGACAGTAGTGGAGAAGCCGACAGGGAGCCCTCCTTTAACTCCGAATGACTCCAACGCATTAGTTCGAAAAATCTCAAATGCTGAGGGGAACTTGAAGGGTGGTCTGTATCGTTTTGAATTGGCTGGCGGCCATGGATTATCTCCACTGGTTTGGCTGCCTTTGGCAGGTCCAGATATTAAACAGTTTTGGCAAAGCGAAATTAATTACTTCAGAAACACTTGGGGGCCAGCATATCGGACTAAGCTAAATTCCAGAACCCTACTTCTCGGTGGTTCGCCTGTAAAACGTTCAGCACTGAAGAAAGCCTTAGCGATAAAAGACATGGACAAACTTGGGGGAACACTTGACTGGAACGGGTATCCTCAAGGTTCCTACAGCCCATGCGGAGGGCCAAACCTCAGTGGAGACAATCTTCGACTGACCATTGCAGGAGTGGTTGTCGACTGGAATAAGCGGAATAACATGATGTATGCACTCATCGGACGTGAAATGGAAATTCCATCTGCGGTTCTCACTGCGGCAGCTGACCCTGACACAAACCCATTTGCGACTGGAGCACCAGATTCTCCAGCAACCAAAGAATCCTACCGAGCGGGTTACGACCTTCATAATGGAGTGGCCTTACTCGAGGTGATGCAAAATCGTGGACGCAAAATGCAGGAACCAGGTAGTTGGTCACGAAAGGAGGGGCCTTCACTGGAAACGACGGAAGAAGGTCTGATCCGCGTGAAAGCCGCTCTTTTGGCACAAATGATTGAATAAAATGCAGTATGGAACTATTTTGAAAATATGATTCACATTACGAAAATATGTGTGTTGGTGTTACTTCTTGCCATGCCTTCTATTGTGTGTCTAGAGGCGCAAGCTCCACCCACTTTGGAAGACCAACTAACGACCTTGTGGCTTCAAAAAAACTACACCGGTTTAAACGCACTGTTTGATACGGAAATGAACACCACTGCGCCAAGCGTGGCAGCGCTGTATTCTGCAAAGTTTTTTTACATTTTTGTTCAACCGAATAAAATCAAGGCACTATCAGCAGCAACAAAATTGAAAGAAGCCGCGAATGGCACAAACAACGAAGATTTCATTGCGTTTGCTGATGAGGAGTTCGCTGAGGTCCAGGCCATTCCAGACATTGAGTTCACTGCTCCAACTCAGGAGATTTTGGACGCTTTCCATGACGAGTTCTCCGAAGAGTATCCCAATATCAAAATTGCGCTGCGAATCAAGAGGTACACAGCACCATAAACCTGCCGAACGGACATTTGAGGCTACTCTCTTCCACATAAAAACTCTGGTTGTAGGTTGTGGTTCTCATCATTGTAATCCGATAGAATTATGATTTCTGGTGGGACCGCATCCTATCCAGCGATCGCCCGACCAAGATATCTATCTCCTTGCACTTACAACTTTGGCATTTAGCATCAAACAATTGATTACCGCTGCTGGCGAAGTTGCTAATCCGAAACAAAGCCCCATCCACCCCCCATGTTCTTTCGCTCTCTACCATCCTTTTCGGTTTTTATGACAATTTTGCTGATGCAACCGGTCCCGCTCACTGGTGCGGAGCAGCAGAGCACAGAGGATAAACCGATCAACAAATCCAGTGGCTTGGGTCCCAAGGAGCTGGAGGTCTACATTGTTGGAAACAGCCTGATTCGCCAGCTTTCCCTTGGTCGCTTGGATTGGTTATTCAATCAAGCAGGCGGCACGCTGGGTTACGGCCATCAGGGCGCGGCCGATTGCCCTCTGGAAAACCAATTCACGCTGATGCGCAATGGCAAGACGCTTCGCACCGGAAATGAGGAAACACAGCCCTACGGAAACTACCCCCATGCCCTTTCAACGGCGAAATTCGATGCCGTGATCCTGCAGGTTTACAACCAATGGCTGGAGAATGTTCCGGCAAATCCCGAGGGAGCTCCCGGGGCTGCCGAAACGGTGGGAAAATTTATCGATTTCTCCCGCGGGAAAAATCCCGCCAATCACACAGCCTCGGAGACGTTTTATATCATGGGCGGCTGGCCTGAGGTGCTGGGAATCCATTATCGCAACCCCTCCACCACGAAGGAATATGTGGAAGGAGAGGGTTTTGGGAACTCTTTCACCGGGTTCACCTTCGCGGACTTTTATGGCTCGCCCTACACGCTGGATGTGATGGGGGGTCAGCCCCGGAATGGCGTCGCGCTGAAAGAATTTTACGTGAAACTCCTCGCCGAGCTGAATGAGAAATACAAAGACCTTCCGACCCCTGTGCGACTCATTCCCGGGGGAGAGGTGCTTGCGGCCTTGGATACAAAAATCAGAGAAGGGAAATTGCCTGGCATCGAGGCTTACTTCACCCGTGTCACCAATGCTGAATATTACGGCAAAGCTCGCGCCACACAAAAAATCTTCCCGATCCCGGCATCCGTTCCCTTCGATGCCGGGTATGGGGTGCTGAATTTTTTTACCGACCGGTATCACTTCACCGACCTCCCCCATAATTCACCAAAGGACGGCACCATCGGTGGATATGTCACGTCATTGGTTGTGTATGCAACGCTGACTGGCCAAAGCCCGGTGGGTTTGCCTGCCACCATGGATGGTCAGGGATGGGAACAATTTGACCCCGAAGCCGATGCCGAACTCATCCGCGCACTCCAACAGACTGTCTGGGACGTTGTTTGCAGTAATCCCCTCACCGGTGTCACACCCTGACCCCAGCCCACATCTTCGGGTTTTCCTTGCAAATCCACGTCAGGACGCGTAATCAATTGATTGATTCTTTGATGCGGGTGTGACCCTTATCATTGAGAAAATCGAGCTCTGATAAAATGATGACCATCCCCCAACTTCTGGCTTCCAGCCTTCTTGCAACAGCAGCCTTTGCGGCTTCGATGTCTTCTTCCGCGATGGCGGACGAAGCATCCGCTCCCTATGTGGATTCCAAATCCATCAAAGAGCGATTTGATCAAATCACCGCAGAGGACATGGAGCTGCTGCGCAGTAAAAAGATCTTACTTGCCAGCCGTTCCTTTGGTTTGAACCTCTTGAAAGGCCTGACAGCTCTGGCAAAGAAAGACAGCAAGTATGACTTGGTGTCATCCTATGAACGATACAATGTTTTCAAAGAAGGTGGAAACCTGGACATCATTCCCGCCGATGCGTTTGAAAAAACGAGGTTTGTGCATTTTTTGGCAACGTATCATCCCCACACCAAGAGGCTGGAGGAGGTGAACACTTTATTGGCTGAGGGTTCTCACGGGTTCGGCAAATCGGCGGATGTGGTGGTTGTGTATTATCACACGGCCACCCCCGCTTTGTTTGAAACGTATCGGTCGACCCTGGAGCGTTGGCAGGCAGAATATCCGCATATAAAATTCATCGCGGTGACGTCAGGATTTATGGGCCCCAAATTTGCCAAAGAAAATGATGCTTCCCAAGCCTTTGGAGATATGGTGCGGGAGCAACTCAAAGGAAAAGTCCCTGTTTATGATCTCGGGGCTATCCTGAGCGATGATTTTCGCGTGGGTAATCAGTTCTGCCCTGAGTACAGCGCGGATCCCGCAGAGGTGCATCCCAACCTTCCGGCTGGGGAAGAAATGATGGCCAAGGGATTCCTCCTGGTTTTGAAAGAATCTCTCGTTCCTCAGAAGACACCCTAACAAGCTCCCACCAATGAAAGGTCCACTACCCCTTATCCTCTGCTCAATCCTCAGCCTCTGCGGCCTTTCGTCATCCGCTTGGGCCGAGTTGCGGTTGGCAACAATTTTCCAAGACCGAATGGTCCTGCAGCGCGAAAAATCCGTGCCAATCTGGGGATGGGCAGAACCCAAACAATCCGTAACCGTCAGTTTTGCCGGCCAACAAAAATCCGCGCAGGCCGATGACCAGGGGCGGTGGCAGATTGAGCTGGATCAGATGGAGGTCTCCACCGAAGGACGCTCCCTGACTGTGCAAGCCGGTTCAGACTCCAAGGAGTTGAAAGACATTTTGGTGGGAGAAGTGTGGATTTGTGCCGGCCAATCCAACATGGCCCGCCCGCTCCGCAACGACTCCATCGATTATCCGTTTTTCAAAAAATATTCCGAGGATGCCGAGTACCCGCAGATTCGATTTTTTGATGTTCCGGGGTATGCCTCTCTCACTCCTCTCAACGACTTGGACCCTGAGATTCAAGGATCAGCTTCTTGGGAAATCCTTAACAAAAACTCTTCCGTAAAAGTCATGAGCATCGGATTCTTTTTTGCGAAGGATCTCAACAAAACCTTGGGAGTTCCCGTGGGTTTGATCCAAGTGGCTGTGAGCGGCACGCCTCTGACCTCATGGATGGCGAAAGAAACCTTTGAGGCCACCGCCGCAGAGTTCCCTGATCTCCCCAATTTCAGCAAAGCCTTCACGGAAGCCGAGCAGAAGCTGGCCAAAGCCTCCCTCAGCTACAAGGACTGGGCCGGGCTCGAGGCGGAACTGGCGGCTTGGCGGCAAGCCCCCAAAGGACGTTGGCCCGGCAGCAACAGCAGCATTCCAGATTTTCCAACCGTGCTCTATAACGCTCTGGTCCACCCTCTGGCCCCCTTCGCCATCCGCGGTGTCTTGTGGCATCAAGGGGAAAGCGGCCCAGGCAATAAACATAAAGAGTTGCTGGTGGCCAACATTGCGCAATGGCAAAAACTTTTTGGTCAGGACTTTTATTTTATTTGGGGTTCTATGACACGAAAAACCTCGGCCTCTCCCCCCCTCCAGCCCACCGTGGAAATCGGCAGAAGCGTGGATGAGGACTTCCTACTCGCCTCACAATCCTTCGGCCCCGAAGGCCGGGGAGTCCTGGTCAATTTTTACGATCTTGGAAATTCCACGACCCATTGGGCCATGAAGGAGGAAGCCGGCCAAAGAATGGCTTCCGCCGCATTGGCGCGAATCTTTGGAAAACCTGAAGCCGTCTTCACCGGCCCGGAGTTGGTGGAGGCCTCCATTGACGGTGACAAAGTGAAGGCAAAGTTCCGGAATATCGGCGGTGGGCTCGTTTATGAACCGTCAGTAAATGGGATTTCCGGCTTTGTGTTGGAAGGCAAATCCGGGGAAATGGTTTGGGCGGATGTGGTCATCGAAGGTGACTCCGTGATTTTGTCGCACCCTGACATCAAGGCCCCTGCCAACGTGAGTTATGGGTGGCACGCGAACCCCCACGAAACATTGTTCAACAAGGAAGGACTTCCGGCCTTCAGTTTTCGCGCGGTTCCCCGGACCCGGATCAACAAAGGAGCCCAGGGCCCTCCCCTGGTGGAAATGGCCTCCCCTGGCCCCGGTGTGGAACTTAGTGTCAATCATGTACGGCGCGATGGATACCTCTTTAATGTTGTTCATCGGAAAGGTCCCACCGGCACAATCACTGTCCGGGCGCAAATCCCGTCAGGGTGGAAGGAAGCCAAAGTGACTTCCAAAGGGGCACCCGTGGAGACCGGCCCCATCCAAACCGGCACCGATGGAAGCCGGTTTTTTGAGATCCCAACCGAGATCAATGGTCCCGACATCCAAGTTTCAAACGCGGCGAACGTGCCCGACTTTTCCAAGATCCACCGTTTTTAAATTTACAGACCCAGCCATGATTAATCCAGTGTTCCAAATGTCCCGACCTGCGGTTTATAAAATCGCGGTCCTTACCGTTTTAATCTCATCTCTAAGTGCCATGGCAGGAGACCCTGTT
>JBGTAR010000166.1:0-17609 GCA_041749815.1 Terrimicrobiaceae bacterium | reverse complement strand
TTCTTAAATTATTGGGCACAACCACCACGATACATTCCCCTGATTCCCTATGGCCAAAGTCGCACTGAACAACGTTTTTAAAATTTACCCCGGAGACAAAGGAAAGGACGTCACAGCCGTCCAAAATTTCAATCTCGAAATCCAAGACCGCGAATTTGTGGTTTTTGTGGGTCCCTCAGGCTGTGGAAAATCGACCACCCTCCGAATGATTGCCGGGCTGGAAGAAATTTCCAAAGGAGATGTTTTTATCGGTGACAAGCGGGTGAATGATGTGCCGCCCAAGGACCGTGACATTGCGATGGTTTTTCAAAACTACGCGCTTTATCCGCACATGTCCGTTTATGACAACATGGCGTTCGGCCTGAAGCTGCGCAAATACCCGAAAGCGGAAATTCACAAGCGGGTGCAGGATGCAGCCGGCATCCTCGGTATCGAAACGCTCCTCGAACGCAAACCCAAGGCCCTCTCAGGCGGGCAGCGTCAGCGTGTGGCTGTTGGCCGTGCGATTGTCCGTCAGCCCAAGGTTTTCCTCTTCGATGAACCACTTTCCAACCTCGATGCCAAAATGCGCGTTCAAATGCGCACGGAGATCACAAAGCTGCATCAGCGGCTTCAAGCCACGATGATTTATGTGACGCATGATCAGGTGGAAGCGATGACAATGGGAACCCGGATTGTTGTGATGAAAGACGGCATCATTCAGCAGGCGGATGCTCCTCTCAAACTTTACAATGAGCCCGTAAACATCTTTGTGGCTGGATTTTTGGGCAGTCCGCCCATGAATTTCCTGCACGGGACGCTCTCGGGCAAGGAGGGGGCGGTGATTTTTAAAGAGCGTCAGGGCGGGACCGTCCAACTGAATCTTGGGGACCGCAAGCCGGCCCTTCCTTTCCTCGGAAAAGAAGTGATTGCCGGGGTGCGTCCGGAGAGCTGTGATCTGGTCGTCTCCGGCAAACCGCCCACCGAAAATTCCTTTCAAGCAGTGGTGGATATTGTCGAGCCCATGGGCGCGGAGACCTATTTTTATCTGCAAACCGGAGCCCACACTGTTATCAGCCGTAGCCATGCTGCCGTGGATCAGCGCGAGGCCGGACACCGCCTGCAATTCGAAATTGATGTTGAGAAAGTCCACCTTTTTGACCCTGTCTCTGGAGACCGAATCGCCTAAATTATCTTCCTATGTCCGCACCAATCCTTGATGTCCAGGCCGTAGCCCGGCTTGCCCGCCTCGCTCTCACCCAAGAAGAAATCACAACCTTTGGTGAGCAACTGGGAAGGGTCCTTGATCACATTGAACTGCTCAATCGCGTGGATGTTTCCGGCGTTGAGCCGACGGCCCATGCGAGTCCGGTTTTTAATGTGGTGAGAGAAGACGTGCCGGTTGCTGGATTGGAGCGGAAGGCCGTGCTGGACCTTGCTCCACGGACAGCCAATCAATTGGTCATCCTGCCCAAGGTGATTGAATAGCCCTTGCCGCTTTGTTTACCTGATCATTTTTTCATGAATCTCACGCAGTTATCCATCTCAGACATTCAGGCGGGTTTCCGTTCTGGAACATTCACGCCTGTTGACCTGATCCGCGCTTTGGAGGAACACATTGTTGCTGTGGAGCCGGTGGTTGGTGCATTTTTGGAGCGGGATTTCCAGGCGGCATTGCAGGCCGCGACGACCGCTGATGTGTCCCTTCCGCTCGGAGGAATCCCCATTGGAATCAAGGATGTGATCAATGTGAATGGTCAGCCCTGCACCTGCGCTTCAAAAATCCTTGAGCCTTACCGTGCGCCTTATGATGCCACGGTCATCAAACGCCTGCGCGACGCGGGAGCAATCCCGTATGGGCGGCTGAATATGGATGAGTTTGCGATGGGATCCTCCACGGAAAATTCCTCCCGTCAAATCACTCGAAATCCGTGGGATCCGACACGAATTCCAGGTGGCTCAAGCGGCGGGTCGGCAGCAGCCGTTGCGGCCTGCGAAGTGCCAGCCTCCCTGGGGTCAGACACTGGTGGCTCCATCCGACAGCCGGCTGCCCTTTGTGGATGCGTGGGATTGAAGCCCAGTTACGGTCGTGTGTCGCGTTACGGGCTGGTGGCTTTTGCTTCATCCCTCGATCAGATTGGTCCCTTTGCAAGAAACACCAGGGATTGTGCCGCCTTGTTGAATGTGATTGCGGGTCGGGATGCCCACGATTCGACCTCCCTGGATTTGCCCACCGAAGATTTTGCGTCTCGTCTTGGAAGACAGGACCTCCGTGGAATCCGCCTGGGTCTTCCAAAAGAATATTTTGTGGATGGTATGGATGCCCGTGTGAAGCAGACCGTGGAAACGGCCATCAAGCGCTGTGAAGAGCTGGGCGCAGAAATCGTTGAACTCAGCCTGCCACACACCGAATTTGCGGTCTCCGTGTATTACATCATTGCAACCGCCGAGGCCTCAGCCAACCTCTCACGATTTGATGGGGTCCGGTATGGCCGCCGCGCGGAAAATCCCAAAGATCTGCTCGACCTCTACGAGCGGTCCCGGGCAGAAGGTTTTGGAAGTGAGGTCAAACGCCGGATCATCCTCGGAACCTACGTGTTGTCCAGCGGGTATTATGATGCGTATTACCTCCGTGCCCAGAAAGTCCGCACCTTGATCCGCAGGGATTTCCAAGAAGCCTTTGAAAAGGTGGATGCCCTGATCTGTCCGACATCGCCCGATCTGGCCTTCCCGATTGGAGAGCGCACGGACGACCCTCTCAAAATGTATCTTGCTGACATTTTTACCATCGCAGCCAACCTGGCCGGAATCTGTGGAATCAGCGTCCCCTGCGGGTTTGTCAAGGAAGGTGGCAAGGAGTTGCCCGTGGGTCTGCAATTTCTCGGGAAGTCCCTGGACGAGGCGAGGCTGTTGGAAATTGCCGATGCCTATGAGTCCTCGGAGCGCTGGGCCGCTCAAATTGCTCCGCTTTGAGACATTTGATGATTCAGCCTGCGGCATGGCTTGAACAGAAACGGGCGACCGGGTAACTGTCATGGAATGAAAGGAGGTGGATGGTTCAAAACTGGGATCGTGCTGGCGATGGTCGGCATCTCGTTTTCCTCCCTTGCCCAAATGACCGAAGAGCAGAAACGCGAGTTGTTTCTGAAAGCGCGTGAGGACATTCGGGTCGTGCCACGTCCCGCAACAACACCCCGGCCCAAGCCCCGGCCCGTTGCCACACCTCGTCCAACCCCAAAAGCCACTCCTAAACCCACTACCAAAGCCAGCCCTCGCCCATCTTCGACAAAGCCGTCTGCTCCGGATGAAGATGATGTTATTCCCATGGAAGAGGATGTGGAACGTGGCAGGAGTCGTCCTACTCAGAGTAAAACTCCGGCCCGAGCCACCCCGACCCCATCCCGAAAGCCAACCCCGGCGCCCAAACGCGGTGGGTCGCCTCCCATGGAAGCTCCGATCTCCATTGAAAAATCCGGGCTTCAGGAAGACCAAGGATACGAACCTCCTGCGAAAAAAAGTGGGGGTGGTGGGTGGTTCAAGCGTTACCGCTACCTGACGCCGGCCATTCGTAAAGCCATCGATCAGGCCCCGGTGAAAAAGGGGCGCTGGCGATACATCATCGTTCACAACAGTGGAACACGGCAGGGAAACGCCAAGATTTTTAACACCTACCACCTGAAGACACGAAAAATGAAAAATGGCCTCGCCTACCATTTTGTGATTGGCAATGGAAATAGCTCGGGCAATGGCCAAATCGAAATTGGCAGCCGCTGGACCCGGCAGATCAATGGCGGGCATGTCGCCAGCGATTATCTCAATAATATTGCCCTGGGCATCTGCTTCGTTGGAGACCTCAACCGTGACAAGCCCACCGCCGCCCAGCTCGCAGCGCTGGAAGAATTGATCGATTATCTGCGCAAACGCGTTGGAAAAATCAAAGGCAAACCCGCCGCCGTGCGGGGGCACAAACAAATCAACCCCAAACCAACCGATTGTCCGGGCGACCGCTTCGATTTGCGGTGGCTGAGACGGCGATTTGGATGGTGAGCACCCTATGAAAATTGGAATCACAGGATACACGGGATTTGTTGGCGGTCGGTTAACGGAGATGGCCGGGGAGTGCGGGCATCATGTCGTGGGCTTTTCACGTCACCCCAAAAACGGAGCCAGGCTTTTTTCTTTTGACCAGCCTTGCGATGTTTCCGGATTGGATGCTGTCATTCACCTTGCCGGGGAAAGTATCATTGGCCTTTGGACGGAGAGCAAAAAACGCCGCATTCGCGAGAGCCGGATCCTTGGCACACGCAGTGTGGTGGAAGGTTTGGAGAGATCTGCAAATCCTCCGCGTGTGCTGATCAGTGCCTCTGCCGTTGGCATTTATGGGGACACAGGCGAGACCGAGGTGGATGAGTCCTCACCCTTGGGATCCGGGTTTCTCGCCGGCGTGGCCCGCGAATGGGAGGCTGAGGCCGCAAGAGCCGAGGCCCTTGGGGTCAGGGTGGTTTTTCTCCGCATTGGTTTTGTGCTCGGTCCTGGTGGAGCCATGAAGCTCATTGGCCCTGTCTTTCGCGCCGGACTTGGTGGAAAGCTCGGGAGTGGTCGTCAGTGGATGAGCGCGGTGCACGTGGATGATGTGGCTGGCATGGCCCTCTGGGCCGCTGAGACGTCTGCTTTGAATGGCCCAATCAATGCGGTCATGCCCGACCCCTTTCGCAACGCGGATTTCACCAAAGCTCTCGGTGCTGCCTTCCACCGCCCCACAATTCTCCCCGCCCCCGCCTTTGCCATCCGCCTGGCCCTCGGCGAGCTTTCACATGTGATGCTCGACAATTGTCGGGTCAGGCCCTCTGTGGCTTTAAGGGAGAGTTACCCTTACCATCATCGGTCCCTGTCTGACGCGGTTTGCTGAGCACTTCGACGCGTGAGGAGAAGAGTCGGCGGGCAAGGGACTGCCCGGCCCTACCAGCCAACGGGCGCTTCGCGCTCGCGCCAGCTACTCATAGGTAGGGCGCGGCAGTCCCTTGCCCGCCCATTTTTCTTTCCTTGCTCTCGGACTTGAATCACAAACCCGACGAATCCCCTCGGGCCAATCGAACTTCTTCTGGCGTGAGCAGGGTGCCGGATTTGATGAGGCGGGTGAATTCTTTTTTGGTGACCTGGTGGTGGCTGCCCTCGCGGAAGGCGAGGTCATGGAAATGTTTATAAGCGACGGAAAGCCGTTCCAAATGCACGATGCACACAAAGCCGCCTTCAATTTTCCAGAACTGATTTTGTTGAAGTTTTGTCATGGGGTCATCCTTCCGGTGTTTGCCAAACCAAGCGCAGGGAATCCAATCGGACCGGGGCCTCGGAGATGAGCGAGTGGAGTTCGGTGATCTGGGATTCCAAGAGCGTGATTTCCTCTTCGCGGATGTGATTGTTAATTTTTTTAAGATCCTTCAGGCGTTGGGTCTCACGGCCAAGAACCGCCTGCATCCGCTCGGCGGCCAACTTGGTGATCTTGATTGATTTGGCCGTTGCTTGTTCGCGGCTTTTTTCCAACATGGAGGGCAGCAGCTTCTTTTTAATGCGCTGGTTGTCGAGCAGGGGAAAAATCGGTCCGGCTTGAAGTTTTGTGGCGGGGAGTTCGGCTTCTTTTCCCGTGGAGTCCACAACAATCCGAACCGGGGTGGGGGGCAGGAAGCGGTCGAGGTGTAGCGCCGGCGGAGCAACCGGTTCGATGAGGAAGACGGTTTCCAAAAAAATCCCCGCAGGCCCCTGGCTGAGAGCGAATGAGCAATTGCCGGATTCAGAACTCATGAGGAGGTCAATGGCTCCGCTGACGATGGGGTGATCCCATGTTAAAAATCCAATGTCCTCCCGGCTGAGGGCTTTGCTCCGATCGCTTGTGAGCGTGATCCCTGTTTCAGGAAGTCCGGGGAAGGCATCTTTGGTGAGCGGGCCGGGGACAGCAAGGAAGGTTCTCGAGGACAACTCTTCCACATGGACGCCGTAAAAATCGAAAAGGCTGAGGAGGAACGCATCCAGTGAGTTGTCTGCGTCCAGTGTCTCGATCTGTGAAATGAGGTCTTTGGCCGTTCCCGAGGAATTCATTTGGAGGAGCCGGTCCTGTCCCTGCTTAAGCTCCTTCGCAATGTCCTCATGGAATTCGCGGGTTTCAGCGAGAAAGGCATCGAAGTTCTCTTTGCTCCCCTCAAGAAAAGCCGTAAGTCGTGGGGCAAAACGCGTCATCACTTCCCTTCCGCCGACCAGTGATTTTTCAAACGCATTCAAGCCCTCATGGTGCCAGCGGGCCAGGAACTCCATCGGGCTGTTGGTGGGGTAGGGGACATGGATTTTGATGGTTTCTGTCTGACCAATCCGGTCCAACCGTCCGATCCGTTGCTCCAACAGATCCGGATGGACGGGCAAATCAAAAAGCACCAGATGATGGGCAAACTGAAAGTTCCGCCCCTCGCTGCCAATTTCGGAACACAAAAGAATCTGGGCCCCGTCCTCCTCCGCGAACCATGCGGCATTCCGGTCACGCTGAAGCAGCGTCAGTTCCTCATGAAACATGGCGGCTTTGACGCTGATGCGGGAGCGAAGTTCCGCTTCAATGGCCAAAACCTTTTCTCGGGTCCGGCAGATGAGGAGCAATTTTTCTTTGCGTTTTTTTTCCAAAAAATTGACAAGCCAGTCGATGCGTTTGTCATTGGCGAGCGAATAGCTGCGCGGAGAGGGCTCATGGTCAGCAGCCCATTCTTTGGCCACGGATGCGGGATCCGAAGGGAGGGGATCAAGAAAAACTTTCCGCTTGGGAAATCCCTTCATTGCCGAGCGGGTGTTCCGGAACATCACTCGGCCAGGGCCGTGTTGGTCCAGCAATTCCTGCACCACCGCATCGCGGGCGCTGGCGTCCCCACGTTTGATGGCCGCCAAATTCTCTTTGAGCCGCAGGGGATTGGCTTCGCAGATCTTGCCCAAAGCTTTGAGGTCAGAGGCCGTCAGGGTTTTGTCATCAAGGAGTTTTCCTGCCAATTCAGCCGTGCGGCGGTAGGTGCCCCGCTCTGCGGTGAACTTGGCAAAGTCATTGTAACGGTCCGGATCAAGCAGGCGCAGCCTGGCGAAATGGCCCTCGGCGCCCAACTGTTCCGGGGTTGCGGTGAGAAGGATGAGGCCCGGCACTTGGGCGCTGATTTTTTCCACCACCAAATATTCTGGTCCCGCACCCGAAGGAGACCATTCCAAATGATGGGCCTCGTCCACGACCACCAGATCCCAACCCGCGGCGGCGGCTTGGTTTCCACGATTCTCATCCCCGGCAAGCAGGCCAATCGGGCAGAGAATCAATTGGTCATCAAGGAAGGGGTTGGCGCTCGGATCGCCGGATTCAATGGCACGACACCGGTCCTCATCAAAGATGCTGAATTGAAGGTTGAATCGGCGCAGAAGTTCGACAAACCACTGATGGACGAGTGGTTCAGGCACGAGGATCAGGATTCGCCTGGCCCGTCCGCTGCGAAAAAGTCGGTGGACCACCAGGCAGGCCTCAATCGTTTTTCCCAGACCGACCTCGTCGGCGAGCAACACCCGCGGAAGCTGGCGGGAGGCCACTTCGTTGGCAATGTGCAGTTGGTGGGGGATCAAGTCAATGCGGGCACCAAGGAACCCGTGAACGGGAGCCTGACGGATCTGATGCCGTCGCCTCAGGCAGGAAAGACGCAGGTCGAACTCCCCGGGTTCATCCACCTGTCCCACAAAAAGACGCTCCTCGGGTTTGCTGAACCCCAGCGTGTCTGAGAGGTCCGTTTCAGGAACCTCACGTCCTCCTCCAAGATAATAAAAGAGTCCGCCCTCACGGACGTCCACCGATTCGACCTGCACGGACTCGCCGGCATGGGTTTTGATGGTATCTCCCGCACGGAACTCCACACGTTTGACCGGTGCAGAACCTGCCGCGTATTGACGGATCGTTCCACTTGCAGGGAAAAAAATGGACACCCGTTCCGGGGCCACCTCCACAACAACCCCGACGCCAAGCTCCGGCTCCGGTTCGCTGACCCAACGTTGGCCTTTGATAAATCTGCCCATGGGCTCAATCGTTCAAAAACCAGTCAAAATGGCAAGTGGTTAGAATTTCTTTTTGCCCGCAGGGACCGCCTGCTTCGCCGCCGTGGCCTGTTGCTTTTTCTGGTTGCTGGTGTTGGTTTTGGACTGCTTCTGGGCAGCCTTCTTATTGACGGATTTTGGTGACTTGTCGCCCATGGAATTTGGTTTTTTTGGTGTAGGATTTTGCGGGATTTGTTCCCGGCAGGGATTCATCCTCGCAGGTTGCCGGTCTCCTGCACATCTATTCCTTTGATGTTTGAAAAGAAGATGCAGAATTTCCTTGAGTCTCCCGCGAATAGTGATACCGTTCATGTGAACGGCATATGCTCACACCACGACAACAAGAAATTCTGACCTTCATCCGTCATCGGATTGACCGGCGGGGGAGCGCACCCTCGCTGAGAGAAATCATGGAACATTTCGGGTTTTCGTCGCCGACCACGGTGAGCGGACACCTTGACCTCTTGGAAAAAAAGGGGGCGATCCGGCGTGAGCCCGGTCGGGCCCGAAATATCATTCTTCCGGGAGTCAGGCCCCATCGTTCAGGCCTGATGGAAATTCCCCTTTATGGCATGATCCCTGCCGGAATGCCCTCCGGTGAGGAACAGGAACCCGATCGCTGCATTGCGGTGGACCCCGAAACCATCCGACTCCCCAACAGCTCCCGGACATTTGCCCTGCAGGTGAGGGGAGACTCCATGATCGGGGCCGGCATTCTTGATCGGGATATTGTCATCATGGAACTCAGCGAACCTAAAAACCGGGACATTGTCGCCGCGCTTATTGATGGAGAGACGACGCTCAAACGGTTTCTGCTTCAAAAAGGCCGCCCGTTTCTGCGCGCCGAGAACCCAGCTTTTCCGGATCTGATCCCTGCGCGGGAACTGGTCATTCAAGGCGTGCTTCGGGCGTTGGTGCGGACCATGGGGCGTGGCTGATTTTAGGTCCTCGCTCGAAAATTTGAAGCATCGGCCTATTTGAAGGTTCTGTCTTTTTGTAGGCCCGGCCAGCAACTGTGATCGTTCGATTGCGGGGATGGAAAAGGGCGACTTCGGCCCAGGGGGCTTCGTCCCACTTGAGTTCGAACCAGGCGTAGCGTTCGAGGAAGGGCAGAGATTCCAGCATGGGGAGCGCCTTGCGGATGAAGGCGGCATTTTTTTCTGGAGTGACGGGAGGATTCTGGATTTTTAACCACGGGCCTGTTGATCCGGAGAACTCGGTGAGCCACAGGGGGCGGCGGTAACGTTTCCACTGGGTTTCCAAAAATCTCTTGAGTTCATCGACCGCATCGGGAGCGGTTATGTCGCCATACCAATGCAGGCAAATAAAATCCACGCGGTAGCCGCGGGTATCAGCCTTTGCCATAAAGCGTTCGAGCCAACCATTTTTTTTGGCGGCATTGGCGGGGGCCGGACTTCCAAGGCGAAGGCCGGTTTCCATGAGTCGGGGCCAGAGGGCCAGGGCCTCATCGACGGTCATGTCCGCCTGCTCTTTGGCATCGGGTTCATTAAAACCAAGCAAGGTTGAAGTGCCGGATTCTTTGATACGTGCCAGGTTTTTCCTGGTGGCATCGCGGGCTCCCCAGATCATTGGCACAAAGGAAGCTTTGATTTTTGTGGGTCCGGAATCCGGCACCGGCGTCCAATTGTAATACCAGTCACACCCCAGTTGATCCACGAACGGACTGAAGGAGTCGAAGGAATTGTCAGCGTTCCAGAATCCGACCCCTTTTTTTGAGGTGGGGGGCGTTTGGGCATGGGTCATCGAAGAAAGGCCAACCCATGCCAAGGCGGAGAGGATCAGAAATACCTTTGCCAAGCTCAGGCTTGCTGGGATTGGGACTGGGACTGAACTTGGGAAGGGTCCAGCCAATTGCAGTAAGTTTCGGAGAGGGCCTTGGTGACATCGGCCAAACGGAGTTGGATGGTGTCGAGAAATTGATGGAGGCCCGAGGAGAAAACCGATTCGATTGTTGTGTAATCGAGGTGGGAACGAAGCATGCCGGAAACGCGCTCCACCTCGTTGCTGAAGTGTCCGTCCTCGCAGTTGGAGATGCGGTGGAGGGCGCTGTCCATCTTGTCCACGCAAAACCGGATGGACCTCGGGAAATCGTCATGAAGCAATAAAAAGCCGGCAACTTTCGAGGCGGTGACCTTGCCCACATGGATTTTCAGATACGCCTCCATCCCGCTACAGGAGCGAAGGACGGCCATCCATTGCGTGATGTCCACGTTGCCGCCCACCGGCTCGCCGCTCGGCAGGAGGATGTGATATTTCACGTCAACAACCCGCGAGGTTGAGTCGGCCCGTTCCAAATATTTTCCGATTTGAAGGAACTCCCAGCCTTCGCCATGGGTCATTGTGGCATCGGTGGTGCCTTGAAACGCATGAAGCCTGTCCACAAGCTGTCTGTAAAAATCGATCGGGCTGTCATGATAATCAGATCTTGCGGGCCCATCCCTGAGATAAAGGAATGTGCGGTTGATCTGCTCCCACATCTCGCTTGAAATTTGCTCACGAACCGTACGGGCATTTTCGCGCGCATTCCCGATGCAGGAGAGGACAGAGTGAGGATTTTTTCGCTCGAAAGTGACAAATTCCATCACAGATTCCGGCGTGATGCTGTCATGAATCTTTGTGTAAAGATCCTGATCCTCCAATGTGGCAAGAATTGGCTGCCAATGCATTTGAACGGTGCTCGGGTTATGATCCTCAAAATCCAGAAGCAACTGCATGTTGACATCCAGGAGGCGGGCATTGGTTTCGGCTCGCTCGATGTAGCGGCTCAACCAGAAACAAGAATCAGCAACGCGCGAAAGCATGGGTCAGTCCTCCTCCCCATCCAGGACCCAGGTGTCCTTGCTGCCGCCGCCCTGGCTTGAATTCACAACGAGCGAACCCTTCCGCAGAGCGACGCGGGTCAGGCCTCCCGGAATAATGGAAACTTTTTCGCCGCAGATGATGTATGGCCGAAGATCAATGTGGCGTCCTTCAACCTTCCCTTCGCAATAGGACGGGGAACGGGAGAGTTGGATGGTTGGTTGTGCGACATATCCGCGGGGATCTGCCAGGATCGCTTCGCGGAAGGCCGCGATTTCTGCCTTGGAGGCATGAGGGCCCACAAGCATGCCATACCCGCCACTTTCATTTGCGGCTTTGACGACAAGATTTGAAAGATTTTCGAGGACGTAGGTGCGGTCGCTTTCGTTCGAGGTCAAAAAGGTTTCCACATTGGGGAGAATCGGGTCCTCACCAAGGTAAAATTTGATCATCGCCGGCACGTAGTAATAGGTCACCTTGTCGTCGGCAACTCCGGTGCCCACAGCATTCGCCAAGCTCACATTGCCAGCGCGGTAGGCTTCAAAAATGCCGGGAACTCCCAGCACGGAATCCGAACGAAAAACCTGGGGATCCAAAAAATCATCATCAATACGACGATAGATGACATCGACCTTCTGGAGGCCCTTCGTCGTCTTCATATACACCGTCTTGTTTTCGACAACCAAATCATTCCCGGTCACAATTTCGATGCCCATGGAACGGGCGAGGAAGGAATGCTCAAAATAAGCGGAGTTGTAAATTCCAGGAGTCAGGACAACCACCGTGGGGTCTGGTTTGCCGTGGGGGGCGATATGACGCAACATCGCCAGCAGATCCTGAGCGTAGCGGTCCACCGGTCGAACGGAATATTTGGCAAAGAGATTGGGGAAAACCCGCTTCATGGCCTGGCGGTTTTCCAAGACATAGGAGACGCCGGAGGGACAGCGGCCATTGTCCTCAAGGACCAGATAACGACCGTCGCGATCACGAATGAGATCGGTCCCGCAGATATGGATATAGATACCACGCTCCACATCAAAGCCCTGCATCTCCGGACGGAAATGACGGGCCGTGGCGATCAACTCACGAGGCACGATCCCTTCCTTAAGAATGCGTTGATCGTGATAAACATCATGCAGAAACATGTTCAGGGCGGTCAGGCGCTGGACCAGACCCCGCTCGATCATCGACCACTCATCCGCGGGAATGACACGGGGAATGAGATCGAAAGGAAAGATGCGCTCCGTGCCTTCATCTCCGCTGTAAACGGTGAAGGTGATGCCCTGACTTAGATACGAACGATCCGCGAGAATCCTCTTTTTCTGGAATTCGTCATCTTGCAAACCGGCGAACCGCTCGGCAATTGCTGCGTAGTGGCCGCGAACCTCTCCGGGAGCGGAAAACATTTCATCAAAATAATCTCCGACTTCATAGTCGGCAAAAAGCCCATTCATTCCTAAAGACGACAATGCCATCCCCTTCTCGATTTGAAAAGGCGAAAAGCGTGGACCGCAAAAATCACGGTGTTCCCGTGTCGTTCCGGCAAACCCACCATACCCCACCCAGAAGGGCACCAGACAACACAACAAATCCAACAAGTGACAACATACTTGGGAGTGCAGACTTGCCAAAACTCCACGAATGTCAATTTTAAAGCGCGGAAAGTTGTCAGTGGCCGCTTGGTGGCGTGCGGCGTTGATGTTTTCAGAGATTTGCAAATGGCGCAGTTTACGCTTTGCTATCTCCATGAATTCTTACGAGTCCGACAGCCTCCTTCGCGAATATCTGCTCCTGCATTTCGGGAATGCCGAAGAAACCTTCGGTGCCCTTCCCGGCCCGTATGACGCCGTGGGTTTTGCTCAGCGCAGCGTGAGGGAGTTAATCGATCCCTCCCTTCTGGGGGGCGATGCCAAAGCCCTGGATGTCGGATGCGCTGTGGGTGGCGCGTGCTTTGAGCTTGCACGATATTGTTCCTCGGTGCTCGGGGTTGATTACTCCCGCGGCTTCATCAATGCCGCCTCGGCTCTCGCTGACAGTGGAGACATCGAATCAGCAGCCCTTGTGGAGGCAGGCCGACTGCAGCCTTTCACCGCCCGGGTGCCTGCCGATATCGACCGATCACGAACCCGGTTTGCCGTGGGAGATGCCACCGCACTTGATCCGGAGTTGGAGGGGTTTGATGTGGTGCTTGCTGCCAATCTGATTTGTCGTCTCCCGCAACCGCAAAAATTTTTGGATCGACTACCGGCCCTCGTCAGACCTGGGGGGCAGTTGCTGTTGGCGACCCCGTTCACCTGGCTCGAGGACTACACCCCGCCGGAACTTTGGTTGGGGCTCGAACGACCAGGCATCGAGGACCTCACCGAGTTGCTTTCCCCTCATTTTGAACTCAAAATTTCCAAAGAACTTCCTTTTGTCATCAGGGAACATGCCCGCAAATTTCAATACGGGGTTTCTTTGGGGACCCGTTGGGTTCGCAAGTAGCAGACCAAGAGGAAAGTCTGTGATTTCAGGCTCGAGTCAATTCTGCCAGCAGGCTACCGTTGGAAAAAATTTCCGATTGCGGCAAAAACCTCAGTGAAACTCTCGTCCACCGCGTCGGTAAGACCCGCCACTGCGGGAAAAGGATCCTCATGCTTGTAGGGATAGGGAAAATCAAGGGCCGCGACCGGGACAGGGATGTCACGTGCCCGACCTTTCAGGGTGTTTTCAACCTCATAGGGAGGAATCACATGATCGCGCTTCAGGGCGATTGCTGACATGCGGGAACTCACTTTCCGAAACCCCTCCTCCCTGAAATCCGCCATTTCCTGATAACTGAGCATGCTCCGGAAGGCGGTTCCGGGACCGCTGCTCATGTGCTCCAGGAGTTTCGGCTCATGGCGCAGGTGATTCTCCAAGTGCTCGATCATGAAGGAATAAAGCGAGACGTTCGCTTCACTGTCCAAAATGAATCGGGAGACCGGAGAAATGCGGTTAAATACCGGTCCGCCACAGAACATAAAAAGGCGGGTGTCTGAGAACAGGTCGTCTGGGTTGCTTAGGAGAAGAACCTCCGAAAGAAATGATCCGATTGAATAGGCCATGATGTCGACGGATGGATCTTTCTCAAAAAGCGGGTGGTCTCCGTTTCGGCAGATTTCCACAAAATCCCTCACATCATGAAATGTCTGCAGGCCCGACCAGATAAAGCGGCGTGGATTGCGGTGGAGGCGGGAACTGATCGCGGCATTCAGAAGCGAGGAACTCATCACGTCGGGAAATTCCTGTTTTCTGCGCTTGCTGACCGCATACATGAGCCGTGAATCACTCCAGGCCAAGGGGGCGCGATTCATGTGGAAGGCAATCGGAAAAAGCACAATGCTCCGGCCGGTGAGTGCCAGGAGTCGGGCTGCCCACGGCAGGTATTTGTGCCAGTGCTTCTCGTTGAACCCATGAAACAGCAGGATCATTCCATCGGATCTCTTACTGCCTGTCGGGTGAAAAATATGATACGTGAAAGAATGATTCTCGGACACCAGGGAATCCGGCATGTCCAAAAGATCACCATGGGGATCTCCATCGTCCGGGAGAAAGGCTTTGTGACGCGAGTAAAAGACGTGATTGTGAACCGTGATTCCTCCCTCCAGCTCGATCCGCTCTCCTTCAAATGTGACCCGCTCTTTGAGGTAGTCGTGGAGATGCAGATAGTTCATGAATAGGCCCTTCCGGGAAAAGAACTCCTAACATGGAATGTGCAGACTGTCGATCTTGATGCCGTCGTGCGCTTGTTGCCGGGCGTGCACGCCTCGTGAAATCTCCTGGGGCTGAACCACAAGCGGCCTCGCTGGTTGAGGCTGGTCCGTGGCGCTATCGCCTCGCTGGATTTCCGGTGGGCACCGACCTGGGGCGGGAACTGGAGGTTTCCTCGGACTGGTCGGAGCTCTCCGTCTTGGGGGCTCCCCATAGCAGGAGCGATGGACGTTTTTTGACCTCCTGGCTCAACTGAAGCAGGTTTTCTGTGATCTCTGCCGAGTTGGTCACGATGGCCTGAATCTCTGAGGGATTCAGACGTGTTGAGGGCTCGATGTTTTTCAGGATTTTTTCAAGGCTGGAATTGCTTTGGGCCAGGCCGGTGAGAAGCGTCTCCAACTTCGCATTGCTTTCGTTCAGACCAGAAAGCAGCTTCTGAGCATCCGCACTCACGCCGGCGACATTGGCTGCTTCAATGGTCGTGGTGAACTCCGAGAGCAGGGTTTTGAGCTGATTGCTGATTTCTCCGATGTGGGCCTCAACAACCGATTTATTCAAATTCTCGAGCAGGCTGACCGCATTTTCTGAAAAACCCTGCAAATTGAATTTCTCCACCTCGCGCATGATGTTATTGATCGAATCCAAGACGTTCGTGATCTCCCCAGGGGCATACGGGATGTAGAAATTCTCGGGTTTCCATGACACCTCGAGCACAGGAAACCTCTTGGGATCCACGTATCCAAAATCCAGATAGTTTAAACCTGTGATTCCCTGCGGTTCGATCCGGACCCGCAGACCCTCACTGATATTTTTTTCCAAGGCTTCTTTGGCGCTCGGATCAAAAATTCCAGGCGCAATCTCCCGGTCGATCTCCATGACCAGCACCACATAGTTTTGTGACTGGTCCAAATTTTTCTCGTCATAGCGGTTAAAGGCAAAATCGATTTCAACGACCCTTCCGATCTGCACACCCCGGAATTTGACTCCGGATCCGATATCCACCCCCTGCACCGAGCCATTCACATAGGTCTCTGCATAGGCTTTGGGACGGAACATTTGTCCTCCACCAAAAACAAGGAGCGCCCCAAGGATGAGTGCAAAACCCAGGATCACAAAAAGCCCGAGGCGAAAATAATTGGGTTGGGCGCTCATGAGGTTTGTGGTTTGCGTTGAAAAAATGCGAGGACGAGGGGATTTTCGGAGTGGTCCCGTAATTCGGCGGGAGCTCCCTCGGCTATGATTCCTTTGGTGCTTTTGTCGAGCATGATGGCACGATCCGCAATCGCATAAATACTTGCCAGTTCGTGGGTGACAACCACAAATGTGACTCCGACGTTGTCACGCAACCTCAGAATGAGGGCATCGAGATCCGCTGAAGTCACAGGATCCAACCCGGCCGAGGGCTCATCCAGGAAGAGTAGTCCGGGGTCCATGGCCATCGCCCGCGCAATGGCGGCGCGTTTCTGCATGCCACCACTGACCTCGGAAGGCAGTTGATGCAAGGCATCGCCCAGGCCCACGAGTTCCAATTTCATGGCAGCGATTTCTCTCCGGGCATCACCAGGCAAACTCGTGAATTCCTCCAGTGCGAGCTCAACATTTTCAGAGAGGGTCATCGATCCAAAAAGTGCTCCCGATTGGAACATTACCCCAAATCTGCGCAATACCGCCAGCCGGTCGGGGCCTGAGGATTTGTTGAGATTTTCGCCTTCGATAAAAATTTCTCCCTCCGCCGGGGTGATCAGCCCGATCATTTGTTTGAGGAGGGTGCTCTTTCCGCACCCCGACCCTCCGAGCACAACAAATACTTCGCCGGGTTCGACCTGAAAGCACACATCTTTGAGAATCACATTTTGCCCATAGGCGGCGGTGAGATTTTCAACTCTGACAGCTGGTTGTCTGGAAGCATTCATCAGAATTTTAAAACATAGAAGACCACGGCAAAGACGGCATCCGCGACCACAATGAGAAAGATCCCGCTCACCACCGAGCGGGTTGTGGATTCCCCGACAGCACTTGGCCCGGAACGTGTTTGCAATCCGCGCAGGCAGCCGATTCCCGCGACCAGGAATCCGAAGAAAAAAGATTTGATCAGCCCGGCGAGCAGGTCGTTCGTGGAGACGGCTCCGACCAGTTGATTCCAGAGAGCGGGCAGGGGATAGCCCTCCAGTCGCATCACCAAAAATCCCCCGGCCACTCCCATCGCATCCGCGTAAATCGTCAGAAAGGGCATGATCAAAATGCCTGCCAGAACCCGGGGAATGACCAAAAACCTCACGGGATCGAGCCCCATGATCTCCAGAGCGCTGACCTCCTCATTGATCTTCATGGTCCCAATCTCTGCAGCGAAGGCGGAGCCCGAGCGACCCGCCAGCACCACCCCGGTCATGATCACACCCATCTCCCGCAACATCGCCAGGGACACAAGGTTCACCACAAAAATTTCCACCCCAAATTGACTCAAGGCCGACGCCGCTTGAAATGCGAGGATCATGCCTGTGAGAAATGAGATCAACCCCACAATCAGCAGAGCATTCACGCCCGCCCGCTCAGCAACCACCCACAAATCGGTCCAGCGGATCAAGGAGGGCTTTCGGCAGCACTCCAGAAATGTGGCCACGGTTTTTCCCATGAAGGCCACGATTTCCGCCAAATCTGCAAAAAACCCTGACGCAAGAAGCCCAAGGTTTTGGATGGGTCCCAGGCGCTTGGTTTTTTTTGCAGGAGAGGGCTCTTCCGTTTTTTCCCCCTGAAACGGATCCAATAGTCGCTGAATTTCCGGCTTCAATCCGATAAGCTCCGCGTTTTTGCGGGAGGTCAATAAATGAAGTAGCGCCAACCCGGCCCCATCACAGGCCTCAACGGCGGAAGCATCCACCTTGAGCGGCGATTCGTTCAGGGCGGTTGCATTCGACCATGTCTCCGCCACGGATTCCGCATCGAGAACCCCGCTCAGGAAAACAATCGTTTTTTCCCCGCGGCGCTCG
>JBGTAR010000165.1:0-27878 GCA_041749815.1 Terrimicrobiaceae bacterium | reverse complement strand
ATTCAAGCGTTCCACAAGTCTGACGACACCCAATCGATCACCGAATTTTTGCCTGAGGGCCAGGACCTCAAGTCGTGGACCCAACTCGCATCCATCCGCACCTTCCCCAAGCTGACCGAACCACGAACCGCAGCGGCCGGACTCCTCAGGGCGGTGAGGGAAAATAACCCCAATGCCAAGAGCATCATGGCTGAAAACCCGAAAAACGGTGACGTGATTATCGATTTTGTCACATGGCCGCGGGACCAAAGTTTTGTGGAGTTTAATATTTTTCGTTACACCAAGAAGGGTGGGGGACTCCTCATGGAACAATATGCTCAACGAGCGTATGGAAACGATGCCAGGGATCTACTTATCAAACTCAAATCCGAGAGGCAGCGGTTGGTCGATCTGATGGCCAAACGCGGACTCAAAAAAACCAGAAAATGAAACCTTATTTCGAAGGAGGAGCTTGGAAGTCGTCCGGCCAACCGAAGCAAGTTGTGAATCCATGGACGGGAGAAACCATTGCGGAGATCTGTGTCGCCGACCACGAGGCCGTTAAACAATCTTTGGACTCGGCCGCCAAGGGATTTGAAGTCACCTCCAAAATCCCCGCGCATGAACGAGCCCGGTCATTGACGGTCATTGCCGACACCCTTCTTGCCCGTAAAGCCGAGTTTGTGGAGTTGTTGATCTCCGAGGCCGGCAAGCCGGTCGTATTTTCGGAGGCGGAAGTGGACCGGGCCGCTTCGACCTTTCGTTTTGCCGCAGCTCTGACGCTCTCAGATGAAGGACATGCCATCCGCATGGACGCCAGTCCCCAGGGTGCAGGGCATTTCGGATTGGTGAAGCGGTTTCCGCTGGGAGTCATCCTCGGTATCACCCCCTTCAATTTTCCCCTGAATCTGGTGGCTCACAAAGTGGCCCCGTGTATCGCCAGCGGAAACACGATGATCCTTAAACCCGCGCTGAAGACCCCCCTGACGGCGCTCCTCCTCGCCGAGGTTTTGGAATCCGCCGGTTTGCCAGCCGGGCAGATTAACACCGTGCCTTTTGATCATGACGCCGTGGATTTCCTGCTCGCGGATTCCCGCGTAAAAATGCTGAGCTTCACGGGTGGTGTCACCGTGGGCTGGAATCTGAAGGCCCAGGCAAAAAAACAAAAGGTCGCCCTGGAACTTGGTGGAAATGCCGCCGTGATTATTGAACCTGACACTGACCTGGCCTCAGCTGTGCCGAAGATTGCTGCGGGAGCTTTTGGTTATGCCGGGCAGTCATGCATCAGCGTCCAGCGCATCTTTGTCCACAACTCCCTGCGTGAGCGCTTCACCGAGGAGTTTGTGTCCCACGTGCTTACCAAGTGCCCGGTTGGTGACCCGTCTGATCGGAAAACCGTCCTTGGCCCAATGATTGATCCTGCCGCTCGTGCAAAAACCGTTCAGTGGATCCAGAACGCAGAAAAAGCCGGAGCCCGCCTGCTGACGCCGCTGCGGGAGGAAGGTCGCAGTCTCCTTCATCCCGTGGTGATCGCGTCAGCACCCCACTCGACCGCTGTCGTTTGTGAGGAAGCCTTTGCCCCGCTGGTTGTGATCGAAGGTTATGACGATTTTGAGGAAGCCCTCACATGCGTCAATGACTCGGTCTTTGGTCTTCAGGCCGGCGTCTTCACCCGCGACATTTCGCGTGCGCTCCACGCCTTTGAAACCCTCGAGGTCGGAGGAGTCCTCATCAACCAGGTCCCCACCTTCCGTGTTGAAAACATGCCCTACGGAGGGCTCAAAGACAGTGGGTTTGGCCGGGAGGGCCTCCGCTACGCCATGGAAGAAATGACCGAGCCCCGCAGCCTGATCGTCAGCCTGTAACAAAATTTAGCGATTCATTTCGAATTCTCCGCCTTGCCTTCGTCCCGGCATGCGTTAAAACCAGAGGAAACCATGGCTAAATCCGAAGACTCCACTCCCGTCGCAGAAGACAAAAACACCACCCAACGCGCAAAAAACCTCGAACTCGCCATCCAGCAGATTGCGAAGGATTACGGCAATGAGGCCATTCGGCGCCTTGGGGACAATTCCACCTCCGAAGTTGAGGTCATCCCCACCGGAAACATTCTCATCGACCGGGCACTGGGAGTCGGCGGGTTGCCTCGTGGTCGGGTGGTCGAAATTTTTGGTCCTGAAAGCTCCGGCAAAACGACCCTCACACTCACCGTGGTGGCTCAGGCCCAAAAACGTGGTGGCCTCGCTGGCTTTATCGACGTCGAACATGCCCTCGACCCGGCTTACGCCCGCAAATTGGGAGTGAACCTCGATGACCTGCTTGTTTCCCAACCCAACTCCGGCGAAGAGGCCCTTCGCATCTGCGAAACCCTCCTTCGCTCGAATGCGCTTGATGTCATTGTGATCGATTCCGTCGCCGCGTTGGTGACCAAATCCGAACTCGAAGGCGAGATCGGCGATGCGGTGGTCGGTGCCCAGGCCCGACTGATGAGCAACGCCCTCAGAAAACTGACATCGTTCATTTCCAAAGCCCGCACGGTCGTCATCTTCACAAACCAGATCCGAGAAAAAATCGGTGTCATGTTTGGCAATCCGGAAACCACCCCCGGTGGCAAAGCCCTCAAATTTTATTCGAGTGTCCGCGTGGACATCCGTCGTATCGGCGCCATCAAAACCAGCGATGGCACGGTGACCGGTAACCGCACCCGTATCAAACTGGTCAAAAACAAGGTGGCCCCACCCTTCACCGAGGCCGAGTTTGACATCATGTATGCCGAAGGAATTTCAAGTGTCGGCTCTCTCCTCGATCTGGCATTGGAAAAAAACATCATCGAAAAGCGCGGCTCCTGGCTCAGTTACAAAGGAACTCAATTGGCCCAGGGCCGGGATGCGGCCAAAGAAGCCCTCCGTGCCGATCCCGCCCTTTACGAGCAAATTGAAACCGAGGTCCGCGCCTCCCTCGATACAGAGAAAAAATAGTCCATCTTTGCGGGATGAAAGGAAACAACCTGACAGTCCTTATTCTTCTTGTCATCGTTACAGCCATCGGCTGGACGGTGTGGAAAGAGTTTGGACCGCAGTCGCCCGTGGCTGCAACTCCCACCGAAGGCGGTAAACTCGTTTTGATGGATTTTTATGCGGATTGGTGTGGTCCGTGCAAGACGATGAAGCCCGCTGTGCGTGAGATTGCCAATGAGTTCCGTGGCCAGATCACCGTCCTTGAAATCAATGTGGATGAAAGCCCCGGCCTGGCGCGACAATACAACGTGCGCAGCATCCCCTGCTTTGTTGTGACCCGCGACGGCAAAGAGGTCAACCGCCGCACCGGTACCATGCCAAAAGAAAGCCTGGTCCAGCTGGCTGGATTGTAGGAACAGCCCCACCAAAAAATCTGATGCTCGAAAGGGGCTGAATCCAGTATTTATTAAACGTGGAACAACGAGTTTTCAGCATTCTCCGCATGATACTATTCGTTGTCATTGGCCTTGTGATCGCCGGCATTGGAGAAACGCAATTCTCTCTTTTTATTCGGTCGGACCTGGACAACCTGATCGGTTCCGTTGTGTTCAACGCCATCTACCTGACCATGGCCGCTCTTGTGTCGTGGCTATTGGCGAAGCGATTCGGAGATTCTTTGGTCACAATCATCTTACTTGTCATCGGATTCGGAACATCCGGACTCATGATCGAATGGTTCCTGATCGGCAACTCCCCTTGGGGCAATCCGCAGGCGAGTCAAATCGGAATGTTTGCCTACTGGAGCGCCATGGTGGTGGTTCCTTTCGTTTGCCTCCGGCCGGATGTTCGTCTTGCTGGACTTAAGAAAACGATACTCGCATCGGTTCTGCTCTACACGATCGCCGCCCTGCTGATTCAACTCATTCCCAATGCCACCCTGCATTTTGTCTATCACATCTGGTCGTTCATTCTCGGATACACAGCCCTGATCCTGTTAGCCACCATCGGCTACATTCGGGCCGTATGTGGAATACCAACGAATCTCCGTGTGGATCCTTGACCAACGCCGACAGATGGCACTTTCTGCTCTTGCCCGGAGGGGGTGTGGTGGGTCTTCTGGTTTCGTGGTTTGGCGGTGGCCATTTTGAGCCGAACAACACAGCTCTCATTTGCGAGACACTACATTAACTGACGCCGATGTTTCTGGATTGTCTCTGCCACATCAACGAGTGGTGCCGTCCAAACCTTTTGCCGCTCATTGCCCAGATAATGGAGGAACTTTGCATGTTCCTCGGGATCGATGTGGAGGCTGTGCTCGGCATTGCCGACGCCATGGAACATTAGGATCAACCAGCCGCCGCAGTCGAACGCCTGCTCCACCAATGCTCGCAATTCTTCAAAAGTTTTGCCGTCTCCGCTGAAGTGACCCAGTTCGCCGAACTCTGCCTTTGCAGGGGAAACCATGAGATTGCTGTGGCTGCCGCGACCGGCCACAAACATCTCCTCAATGATTGGTGCCAGCTGAACCTTATTCCCGTCGGATCCAATTTCTGTGTTGCAGCAGGTGTTGCCGAAGGTTCGCCGCGACCGACCGTCAATCAACTGCAACAGGGCATTTGCCACCCGCATCTCTTCCCGCCACCGCGTTTCGTTGTAGTGGCAGAGGTCAAACGACTCGTTCAGCCATTCAAACCGTGAAGCAGGCTCACGCCGGCACGGATGGAAGAGCGTGTGATTTCCCAACTCATGACCCGCATTGGCCACTTGACGCCATTCCTCCACCTGTTCAATGAACTGCGGACGTGGCACCACAAAAAATGTTCCGCGCAGGCCTTGGGACTCCAGAGCGGGCGCCACCTCGCGCCAATGACCTTCCAATGCATCATCGTAGGTGAGGCTTACCGCAGCTTTGGCTGCGTCAGGGCCATAGGTGAAGATCTTGTCATTCATATGGTCGATTGTCATTTGAGATGACGAAATTTTCAAGGACCTGTCGGATCAAGTCGTGCTTTTGCCCGCAGGCCGCATCAAGCGATGTGTCAGTTGCCAACTTCCTGAAGTTGCGGGATCTCGGGGTAGGCAGAATGATCATTCAGTGGCAGCAGCACGACGTTGACTTGATACTTTTCTCCTGGCGAGGGAAGAGGGAGGCGATTGCCCTCGATGGGCTTTCCGTTGAGGGTGAGGCAAACCACCCCTCGCTGGAGATGATCCGGATTTTCGATGGTGATGTGGTAATTTGCGCCGCGAAATGCTCTTTCCACCTCACAATGTTCCCACGCTGAAGGCAGGCAGGGATCGATGACCAACCCGTCATAGTCGGCACGAACCCCCAGCATTTCCTGGGTTGGCACTGTGTTAAACCAGGCAACAGATCCGGTGATCCATGTGAATTCCATTTGGAAGCTGTTGTTTCGGTGTTCAGGTCCAAAATAGCAGTTGGCGTACATGTAGGGGGGGCACTGCTCTTTGATGGCCATGTCTCCTTCCGTGTAGCCCGGTGAGATTTTTTGAAAAATCTCATAGGCCTTGTCACCCATGCCGTAACGCAAGAGCCCAAGAATCATCCAAATGTTCAGATGGGAATACACGGTGCCATTTTCACAGATTCCAGGTTCCAAGCTGCTGATCCTGCCAATGCTGGGATCTTCGCGTTTGTAGGAAGGAGCGAGCAGAAGATACCCGGCGGGTGTGCCGAGGATGCGATCACAGGACTCGATCAGTCGTTCAGCCCGCTCGGCATTGGCCACCCCGGAAATGAGAGCCCAGCTCTGGGTCTCCATAAAGATCCTTGCAAACTCATTCTCGTGAGAACCCAGCGGCTTCCCATTGTCATCGAAGCAGCGGGTGTACCAATTGCCGTCCCATGCCTCGGTGTTGATCGCTTCCAGCAGTCGCTCCCGACGGGTGAGGTATTCCAGTTCCAAATCCTCGTCTCCCAAATGCTGCATGAGCTCTGCCATCTGCCGAAGGGCCTCCGCACACGCCTGGCTGAGCCAGACGCTTTCGCCCCGGCCTTCTTTGCCGACGCCGGTGAGGGAATCATTCCAATCACCAAATTTGATCAGGCACAGCAAGTGAATGCCTTTGTTGTTTTCCAGAAAGTCCAAAGCTCTCTGAATATGACCAAAAACAGTTTCGGTGCCTCCGTCATAAAACGAAACCTGCTCCTCAAGGATCGCCATGTCGGCGGTTTCCTTTAGATAAGCGATCAGGGTGAAGACCAGCCAGAGGGCACTGTCCGAGTAGGCTTTCTCATCAACCGGATTCCAACCTCGCAGGGCCAGCCCGGATTGGCACTGATACTTCAGCGCGGTGAGCAGGATTTCGCGCGTGCGTTCCGGTTTGATGGCTGCCACACCCAACCCGTGCTGCACAATGTCGCGGTAACCATTCCACCCCCAACGACACCACGTGGCTCCAAAAAGCGCTGCTTGTTTGACCCATGTGTTTGCAATCCGGTTAAAATGCGGATCCGGGGTGGTCACACGATTGTGATTTTCCAAGGCTTTTTTCTCATCAATGAGAGCCTGAAAATGTCCCTCCACATCCCCAAGATATCGATCCTTGAGCGTGGCGATTTTTGCTTCCTCATTCGTGGCACCCACCATCATTGAAAACTCCACTTCGCCATAAGGCGCCAACACCACATCAAATTGGGCCGCACCAATCGTGGCTTCGGAGGAACCCGGCGTGTTGGAACAGAACCCCCGTACGACCGCTTGCGGCTCGGCCAGGCTGTTGTAGGTGCCGACAAAAGCGTCGCGACTCCCATCAAAGGTCGTGATGGCAAGGTTGGAGGTCATAAAACCAATGAGATGGTCGTGCGGTTTGCGAAAGGGATGCTTGGAAGCCACCACGGCATTGAGGTCATTGTTCATCCAAACACCCCGAAAAATCATGTCCCCGTAGCTGTCAAAACCCCATTTGTATTTGAACTGAAATTGGTTGTAGGCGAACACAGAAAGAGAGCGTGCGTGCCCGGAGAGGTCAGTGAGCCGAATCGACCACAGCTCCACAGGGTCGTTCCCCATCGGAATAAAAATCCGAAACTCCGCCTGGATGTTATCCACGGTTGTTCGAATCGTCGTATGGCCGGGGCCATGCGTGCAGGCGTAGCTGTCATAGGCCCGCCGCACGGGCTCCCAATTGATGTTCCAGAACTCCCCGGTTGCCTGATCCCTCACATAAATCAACCGACTCATCAGGTGATCCCGGCCAAACACATCAAAATCACAAATACGTCCAACACCGGTAAACAACTGCACCCCCTCCTTATCCTCCATCTGGTAGTCGCAATATCCCACGCCGGTCTGCTGCACATTGGAAAATATCACGTCATTCCAAAGAAAATTGTCAAAGGCCCGGGGAGTCGCGGGATTCGTAATGGTGAAATCTGATTCCCCATCCTCAAAGTGCCCGTATGTCGTTTTCATGCGCAGGTTTCAATTGAACCCATCAGAGGCGATTCGTCAATAAAAACGGGAACCATCACGAAACTTTATTGATCGAAAAATTGGCTCATTCATGAACCAATCTGAGCCCTTTTGAAAAAATTCTTCCCAGTGGCCGTGGCAGGGTTGGATGCAGGGAGAGGACAGCAGCGGGGGACTGAGATTTTGCCCAAGGAGTGGAAAAAAATGGTGTCTCCACAAGGGAAAGTTCCCGCGGGCTTGGGGATCACATTCCTGCCTCCTGGCAGGTCTGGAGAGTGTGCGTCATCCATGGCATTTTCACGAGGAGTAAACGAGCCCTGCAACCTGTCGGTAATCCGGCTTTTGCACTTATCGGAGAAGCGCCCCCCATGGTGAGATCTCCGTGTAACCTGCTTGCTGAAAGGGGTCTGTTCTGATTTAATCAAGCCCTTAAATGAAAAAGTCAGCACGCCCAACGATTTTTGATCTTGTGGATTACACGGGGATATCTCGGGGGACCATTTCCCGGGCTTTTAACAATCAAGCTGGCATCAAGCCTGCCACGAAGGAATTGATCATGCGTGCAGCGACGGAGATTGGTTATATTCCCCATAACGGGGCGAGGATGATGAAGCTGGGGCGGACGAGTCGATGGGGGATCCTTATTCCCCACCTGCACAACCCCTACTATGCTGAGCTCGTGGAGGCCTTGAATCAGGAAGCGGAGAAGTCCGGGATCACCCTTCTGATTGGAATTTCCAACAACGATAAAAAACGGGAAGCGCAGATGATCCTCCAGTGGACTGCCGGGGAAACCGATGCCCTGATTTTGGATCAGTCCCACTATCACGACAATCCCTCCATGTTTGAACAACTCAAGGCGAGGGGGATTGCCATGGTTTTCCTTCATGGGAATCCGATCCCGGGATTTGATTTTCTGCGCTATGAGCTTTTTGACAGCGTCAGCCGGGTCATGACGCATTACGAAGAGTTGGGCCACACCCGCATCGCCTACACCGCACAGAACTTTGCCAAGTGTCGGGAGACGGGACGGTTTCGGGCTTATGCCAAAAACAGGACCGCCAAGGGGCGGAAGTTGGATGAATCACTGATCTATTTTGGCGAAGATGGTGCGGAGGGTGGTCGAAATGCTTTTCGCCGTTGGGCGGCCTTAAGCGAACCACCGACGGCTGTGATTTGTGGAGATGATATTGTGGCCTGTGGGGTGATGCATGCCGCCCGCCTCGGGGGGTGGTCAATTCCGAAGGATCTCTCGGTTGTGGGCGTGGATGATATTGCGGAAAGCACCCGAGCAGGCCTCACAACAATCAAAACCAATCGTCTGGAAGCGGCGAAGGGCATTTGTGAGCTCCTGGAACTCAGGCGCCAGGATTTTGAACGCGACCCCGAGGTGCGATCCATCTCATCCGAATTGATTTTGCGAGATAGTATCACCCGGCCGAGAGTGAAGCCTGGGCGCGTTTCTGCCTGAGAAGCCAAGAAGGAGGAGAGTACTGCCGCGCGTGCGAAGCGGCTTTTGGTGGTAGGGTTGGCGGTCCCTCGCCGACCGTCGAGTGATAATAAGAAGTCGGCGGTCAAGGGACTGACACGCCCTACCCAGAGAGGAAGGGGCTTGCACGCGCGAAGCGCCCCTTTGGTGGTAGAGACGTCGGTCCCTCGACGTCCGTGGCATGAGGAGAAAGAAGTCGGCGGTCAAGCGACTGACACGCCCTACCCTTGGATTTTGGCTATGGCCGGATGACCTGAAACCGCCCGTTGACGCGGTTGATGTTCACGATGCCATAGTTGGCAGGGAGTGTGTTGCCCTCGGCGACGAAATTCTGCATGGAAGAAATGGATAACACATTCACGGTCGCATCGCCGTTGATCGATGCTGGAACATCCAAGGAACCATCAGGTTTGAAGTAGAAGGCCACGCCGCTTGATCCGTCCGGCAGATCCAGCTGATGTTTGGAATCAGCGGCCAGCGTTTGAATCAAAGGGGAGTAGGTGGTGTTACTGACGATGATGCAGCTTTGGGGAAGTTTGACAATCTGTCCTTCCCGCCGCATTTTCCCAGCGTTCAGCAATGCCGTGTAATTGTTGGTGTAATAGGGAGCGTCCGAGCGATACACGGCCATGGATGTGAAGTGACCAGCGCGCAAGTCACTATCCGAGGGCTTGGGGCCAAACAACTGGACCTGGGTGTACTCATTGCCTGAGACCGCGATTTGACGTGCCATGTTCAGCGTGTTTGCAACGGACTGGATGCTGTTTGTGATGTCGGTTGTCCGTCCGAGTGCTTGAAAGGCACTGGCAGCCAGTCCCATCAGGACAAGAATGATGGCCATCACAACCAACAGCTCGATGAGAGTGAATCCGCGTTCCTTGTTCATGGGGCAAATTGCTGATGGTTCAGCTTGCGGAAGCGGTAAAACGGAACCCCGCTTCCGTCGCTTCCGGCAAGGGCAGGGAATTGGGCGTCCGGTTGGCTGCCCGTGCCATAGGTTCGTGTGGCCGTCTCTCCCGAAAAGCCGTCCAAATAACGTTCGACCGTCTGTGAACCGCGATATTGGCCTGCAACAGTCCACTTCCCACCACGTCCTTTGAGGGTCTGAGCGAAGAAGTGGATCTTATAGGTGTTTGATCGTGTGGTGACCCGGGGATAAATCGCATTGTAGGGTGCCTCCCGACTGTCATCTCCACTGATTTTGTAGCTGTTCCAATAGTTCTCAATATTCGCTGCGGATTGGCCGTCAAACAACATCGGGATCTCCGTGATTTCCGAGGCGCTCACAAAGGGGTCATTGCTCAGTTTGAGCCGTTCCTCGATTTGGGCCACGGTCGCCCCAATATCGACGGGTCTCCGATACTGCTCCGTCCCGGCATTCGCATGCGTTAGATTTGCGGACTTGTAGGATGAGGATGCGGACGTGGGAATCGCGAGGACTTTCATGTTGCGCAGCAAGGCCCAGAGTCCCGTGTTCCGCCGAATGTAAGTGAACGGGGCGATCTGGGAATTTAAGTTGATCTTGCCGTTGGTTGCAAAATTTTCCGTGATGGCATAAGGCTCGACGACCGGCATATAAAAAAGATCCAGCCAGTAATGGTCGCGAGGAAGGGCCGTCCATCCCCGGTGGTTGGCCCGTGTTCCGGCGGGGACGGGGTTAAACAACAGGGTCTCCCAAGGATCCCCATCCAGAGCGCGTGAGGGAAGGGTTCCAAATCGGACCGCCGATGGCATCTGCTTCCATGGGGAATACACGAGCCCGGTGTAATTGACTTGATGGATACCGGTCTCAGAAAGACTATCCTTGTCTCCTGAACGACTCAGGGTGCTGTAATAGTAAGGGGTTTTAGTGGCATCTCTGGAAATCGCACCAATGTCAGGACCCTTCACCATGCCACCGTCGCCTTTGGATCCATAACCATTGGTAAAATCGCCGTCACTGTTGTTGCTTTTCGTGGCGGCGGTCACTCCGGCGCCGGCGGTTCTGTCACTGGAGATATTGTAGGACACGCCTTGAACAAGACTGGAGATCTTTGGAAGGATCGCTCCCCAGGGATTGCTGCTTGCGATCGAACTGCCAATACGAATGGGGTCCGGAAGCGGGGAGCCATATCCTCGCGTCAGGAAAGCTGGCAGATAATCCATTCCCATAAAATTCCCGGCATCATTGTAGGAAGGATTTTGGGCAAACCACTGGGAAGGAACATCGCGCCTCAGGGCGGCCAAACGGAAATCGCCTTGGCTTCCCAAATTGGTTGCCAAGCTATAGGAGCGAAAGGAGTCCATGGATGCCATTGTTTGAGTCCCACCGGCCAGCCAGGAATTTCCTCCTTCCAGACCTGTCGGCACCAACATCATGACATCTGACGGCGTGGCGGTTTTGTACTCCAGCCGTTTGGAGTAGTCACTGAGGTCCGAATATTTGTGCCTTGGGCTGAATGCGGGAGTGGAGGTTCCGGTGAGCGTGGAATCCGGGCCCAGCCGTGGAAGAGGGAACAAGGCATTTGCGATCACAAGATCCACTTTCTGCAAGTAGTTGTTATTGGATTTGGTTTGAAGATTGGATGTTGCACCAGCATTTTTGAGGGTGTTTGGATCAGCTGGTGTTTCCAGTCCGGGATACATGGTCACCGTGGCGGGGCTTCCGTTCATTGGCCCGGAGGCTGTGGGGACCCCCTCAATACCAGCCACGGTGGGACTCGATTTTTCGGCTGGTTTTCCGGTGATGGGGTCGTTGGTTGGGTTTCCTGAAGAATCCAACTTAATCGGAATCCGAAACTCCAGCACTCGGCTGGCAAACGGATACTTTGAGAGGTCCCCACTCGCTGTGCCATCCAAAACCTTCTGGGCGCTGTCTGCTGATACGAACGTTGAAATGGCTTTTCCCAACGGTTGATACATGAAACCATATCTTAACCCCAATGCTCCCCCCATGAGGTTGTTTGCGGCTGAGTCGAATTGGGCATGGTTGCTGAAATAAAGGTTTGTTGATTGGGTGGGGAGCCCGAGATCGATGGCATTTGTCGTCCATGCAGTGTCATCCTGGTCCTTATAGCGCACAAAAACCGTGTCCGTCAGATCTGCGGGGACGCCATAGGGGTTGGGGTTGACAAAGAGGTGGGGAGCAATGAGTTCGACCTGGAACCTTGGCATGGCTGTGTTGAGATTATTCACGGACATCCAATAGTTAAGTAGGATCACCATTTGGACCTTTCGGATCATTGTGTCCATTTTTCCATCAGGCACAGGCAACCCCGTGGTATTATTGAAAAAATCCCTCAGCTCCTCGCTGTTTGGTGAAGTCGCTCGGGTTGTTGCGTTGTAAAACTGCATGATAAACTCGGTGAGTGTCACCCCGCCTGATCCCAAGCCTTTGGTGAGTCCATTTCCGGCATTGATCAAAATCGGGCTTTGGTCATTAAAGCCGGTGTTGTTCAGATCGTGTCCCTGGGGAAAAGAATACATAGGCCCATTAACAGGTTCATAAGAACGGTTCATCGTGTTGACCTGACTCCGCAGATAATCAAACATCAGAGTGATGATTTGATCGCGATCGATTGCGCTGAATTTGTTTTCCAAGGAAGCACTCGATCCTCCGGTGCGGTTGGCATTTCCTGGGAAGGGCTTCTGCGTCAACCACTGCAAGTAGGCATACAGGTCTTTATTTTCCTGAATGTTGGTGTAGTCATTTGACGGATCCCAAGCGTCTTCCCTTTGGAAATACAGCTTGCGGCGGTTGACACCAATCTCGGACGCAAACCGGATAAGCCGATCTTCAGGTGTTAGCTTTGGCGTGGCAGCTGAGTCCCCATCGATTAGTTCCTTGTTAAATGGCCAGAGGGTGATCCGGGGACGATTAAAGACGTTCAGTTCGGGGCCGCGGCTTTCGGTTGTGAGAAAAAATGGCAGACGCTTCAAGTTGAGGTCCACGCTCGGGGCGTTTCTTGTTGTCCCACTCATCCAGTTTCCTGAGGCGTCTCGGGAGAATTTGAGTTCATCCACCCCAGGGTAGAGACGGTCAAAATCGATGGTTCCCACATTCCTGGTGATCCAGGCTTGAACGGTGCCGCCCGCTGACCCTCCCCAGCCAACACGGGGTGTGATAGCCGAGGCCTTCTGCGACCGGGAAACCACATCCGTATCATCCCGCAACTCCTTGATAACCGAGGCAAGGGATGTGGTGGCCGGGTGTCCCGGATAGCGTTGATACTCTTGAGCAATGGGTTGAAACCGTCCCAGATCGTGATCCTGTTTTGTGTGGGCGACGGGAGTATCGTGATAGGGGGCATCGGACGCCGTGTTGATATTCACCTTGCAGGTTTCGTCATCTCCCCAAAAGGCAATCCGCGCGGTGATATCATCCACAGATCTTGCCGTGTTATAGTCTACCAAATCCCCGTTTTTTCTCACATAGATCCAACGAACCGGCATGGGAAGTGTGGTGGAACTGACGCCGCTGACTCCCGTGTCCAGGGTAAAACCTTCCACGTCATTTGTTGCCGCAGGATCCACGATAGGGTAGAGGGATTGGGGGGCGCCACCGATGGTGACTTCCACGGGTTTGTTGAGATCCGTAAATTCGTCAGGGCGGGTGGACCAATTCGCAGGCACCTCATTGCTGAGAGCGACCTCGGGATTGTAGGCGCCGGTGACTTTCATGGCGTCCGAAGAATAAAGCTTATAAGCGGCGACCGGACCGTTTGCATCAAAGGTTCTCAGCAACCCGGGCTGGGAAATCCATGAAAGATCAGGGTTGGAGGTGGCCTCAGCAATTTGGGCGATGGCCACGGTGACGGCCGTGTCCGCGTATTGACGGGCCATGGTGCCACTTTCGTAATAGGCGGAAGAAGTGCGGTCCTGCCGCACGGTGGCAAGAAATCCAATCACGATTGCACTCAGCAAAACCAGTGTGCCCAGGACAAGGACCAACGCCACGCCGCTCCTGTTTGAAACGATTTTTCTCAAGTGTGGGCTTGTGGTCATTGGGTGGTCTGAGGGTTTTGGGGTTTGGTGCTGTCACTCTCCATACGAGGCACCCGGCAGGCGTAGCTCCGTGTGGAAAATGCGGTAGTTCAGAGAGAGGCTGTCCAGCCCCGCTTCAAGTTTGGAAAGGTCGCCCTTGACACCATTTTGGTCATGGAGTTTGTCAGCGGAGGTGAACGCTCCTGCCAGATTCAACTTGGCCAGCAGGGAAGCGTTCTGCAGTGGCGGTGAGGCCCCGCTCCCTCCAAACTCCTCCGCCAATTTCTGGGCGGACCGTTCATCAATGGCAACCATCACCACCTCCAGAATGGGGGGAAGTCGGTTCATAATGACCTTCTCCATCAGGTTTTGGTTGGCGGCGGAGTTCCCATTCACGGCTGCCCCGGAATACGAGCTTTCCCACGATCGGCTGTCATAAGCGAAAGCAGGGGCAATGAGGTTTCCGGGATTGGTGGGACTAAACCATGCCGGTGCCGCCCCCGCGCTTTGAAGTTCATCGTATACCACCTTTTCATCCTCGGCGGCGAGTTTGGGAAGAAAGACAAGGAGAAGAATGTTGTCACCCAACACATGTCGGTTGGCGCGAAAGCCAAGATTTAGCTTCTTCAGCCAGGCCAGATCATAATTAAAGATTGGCAACCCATCGGCATCCGCTTCCTGATTGGTGCTTTGGTAGATGTCATTTTCCACCGCCGGCTGAAGCACCTCCATCAACCGGTAACGGTAGCTTGTTTGTGGTGCCCCATTCGGAAGGGAGGATGCAAAGGATGGAATCGCTCCCGTGCCTCTGCCGGAATTGTCATCATCGCGTTCAAACTGCACATAATAACCACAGACATTGAGCATGCTGGGATGAGTTTGGTAGGTTTCACCCGAAAATCCGATGGGTGCCTGGAAAAAGACGGCATCGCCGCTTGTCTCCAGCCCTGACTCCCCCGCTTCTGCCAGAAGGGCATCCGCCTTGCCCGCCACAAAATGCAACTCGGACGCACGCAGGTATTTGGTCGGTACCTGATTTCTCCTCAAGGTGTTGCCGGAGGAAAGCTTGAACGAGGGATTGATGAGCGGGACGGGATTTCCCGAGCTATCCGTGTAGCCATAATAGTTTTGAAGCGTGGCTTGCGAAAGGTTTCGCGTCATCGCTTCGAAGGCTGCCCTCGCGGCTTGAAAGGCCTGCACCTTTCCGGTCGTCCTTGTCCACAGGGCCGAGGAACTCGAAACGGTTTGGAACAGCAATAGCATGATAATCGCAAAAACCGCCATTGAGACCAAGAGCTCAATCAGCGTGAAGCCGCGGCTTTTCTGCAAAATCGATTTGCCTGGGGATGTCATGGGCGGATGGAATTTTACTTGAGGTGAGGGGTGCCTTGTTGCAAGGGGCTCAGGCTCATGATTCCCGATCTGCAAAAAACAGGAATACCAAGACTAGTGAACTCCGGGAGCAAGAAAAAGGACATTGGTCATCGAGGCTTTTTGTGGCGTGCTCGCGCGGTCGGCCCTCGTGAAAAAAAGCAGAACAGCGGTCTTCAGGCTGGGATTGCTGTATCCTCCCTGGCTGGCAAGCAGCGGTGTGTTTGGCGTGAACGTGTAGGTGACCCCAAAAAGTGCATCCTCTTCGTTCGAGACCAACTCCCCTCTGTCGGAATAATACAGCATGGTTTGGCTGGCCCTGAGCTTGTCAAATGGCGTTTCTTGAAACTGCGAGGTGAGCTTGCGGATCACATCCGTTTGAACCGTCGCATGCACGGACTCTTGGAAAATATTCAAGCCCACAGGCATGAGCCCCAACAGCGTCGTCAGAGCAAAACTGATCACACCAAGAGCAATGACGGTTTCAATCAGGCTGAAGGCATTTTTTATTTGCCGGAAAGGGGTTTGAGGGTGAATTGGAGGGGTCACAATGTGAATGTTCACGGAAATAGGGGAAATGTCAAATGTAAATACAAAATAGTTTATCTTTTGATGATGAAACCGTCAAAATTCTCAGGTCGATGTGTGGCATCGAGGGTGAGGATTCCCCCGGACCACTGGGCTGAAGCCTCCGGGGATTCGCTGTCCCCAGCGATCGCAACGACTTGAAGGGGAGGGGATTGGCAAGGGATGTGCAGGACGCCCTCATCGAGGGGAATGCAGGCCAATTCGGTTGACGTGAAGACGTCATGAGAGGTTTGAGAAATCATGGCCCACCGTCCGCTCCATTCAAGATTTTGAAGGGTGGAACGGTCGAGTGGTTTGTCAATACCGTCTCGTAGGGCCAGGGCGGTCAGGATTTCTCCCTCGACAGAGGGTTCCATGCGTCCCCAACATTTGACGAGTGGTTGGTGGTCGAGGTTGCCGATTTCGCTATTCAGCCAGAGCTGGCTCCATGTCACGGTGCGTCGGAACCAACGGTGGATGGCGCGACGTTTGGACAAGCAGCGAATGGGGGTGCGGCCATTGGCATCGGTCATCGCTAGCACGGCCCCGGGGCATCCCAGGATGGCCGTATCAAGAATCACCTCAGTGTCCTGCTCCCAATCATAACCGCTGGAGGCGAGAATTGGCATACCTTGATCGCCCAGCAGCGCTGCCCAGACACTCCAGTGTCGGTGGCCCGGTCCTTCAGAAACCCCACAATCCCCAAGGTCATCCATGGCGATAAGATTGAAGGCCGGGCGTTGAAGCGGGCTCAGGCCCCAGCCCTGGAGGGTGATGTCCGGGTTGGCTTCGCGCGCGGCTTCAGCCATCAATTGATAAAGAGTTGCTGCCAGCATTTCTCCACGAAGTTTGGGGTCCCGGGGCGAGGCGGCTTCCAAGGAGGGCATTCCGTATCCAAAATCGAGCTTCAGCAGTTTTGCTCCAAGCTCCTTCACCAGCCGCCGGGTTTTTTCACGAATAAATGTTCTGGTTTTTTCGCTGCTGGGATCGAGGGCAAAACGTCCTTCAAGAAATGGACTGCACAGCCAGTTTGTCAGGCAGGGAACTCCATCAGGTGAGCACAGCAAGTCCTCAGGCCCCAACCCCACCGCCGCGGGATCGTGGATCCAGCCCACCGCCTGCCAGAGCCCAACCTCCATGCCTGAACTTCGGACCAAGTCCAAATCGGCTTGAAAATCTGGGAAACGTTTGCTGTGAACCAAACCTGTGGAGTCCCCGGTCTCCCAGCCCTGATCAAAAGTGAAAATGTCCGGATGCGTGGTTTGGGCGGCGGTTTTGATCAGGCGCTCATTTTCGTAGATGCCCTGACGGTACTCCGACCAGGAGTTCCAGCTGCTTTTGAGGTGGCTGTTGCTTTCCGGCTCTGGATGGAATGTTTCAAAGTGACGCCGGTAGGCTTCCCATGCCGAGTCGGCCCATGTGAGGCGCAAGGGTTCCTGCCAGAGGCGCTGAGATTCTTTGGAGGCGTCCCAAAGATCTTCGCGGTGGAGAAAATGCAGGCAGGACGCACCGGCGACAATTTTCAAAAACAGGGCGCTTTCAGGAATTTTTCCCGGCCCCAGCGCCATCCATCCGTTCGGGCCCCCAAGGGCTGCCGCGTAGATTGGACGTGGAAAGGCCGCCGCGTAGGGCGTGCCCGTGGGACCAAAACTCCCAAGGGCCATGTTCGACTGACCCAGATCCCAAAACCGGAAAAAGCTTTGGGGAGGGTCCCCTTTGGCGCTGGGGACGCAGACGCCCCCCGCCTGCCAGTCTGGCCAGAATGGCTCGTCCCGGCGCTGTGCGTTCGGTGGCTGGCTGGCGCCAAAAAATGCCGAGATTATTTTGGGGGGCGATTCCTGCCACGTGACGGCGCATTCTCGGAAAAGAAGACCGGTCTGGGTTGACTCAATAACGAGGTTTCCGTGAGCAAATCCCTCCCAGACAAGCTCAATGTGCCCTCCCTCTTTGGAAAGGGACGAGTCCGTCGCGTGGGCTTTGACAAAGTGACGATCGCCGATGGAGTTTTCCAGGTAGAACGAAGGGAGCAATGATCCGCTCCAAATCACGCCCGCGTCTTTGGAAAGCTTTGCGGAATCTTCCGCGAGGTTCCATTCAAAACAGCAACCTTGGGTTTCGAGTTTCCAGGTCATTCCCGTTTGCCCGAACCGGTCTCATCCAGTGCCCAAATTTCGACTTCCTTAATTGAAGGGTCAAAATGAGGCTCCACGCTGGCAGCGAGCGGGGCCTCCTTGGTGGGGGTTGAGGCAAAAAGGTGGAACCCGGACATGAAGGTCGTCCTTTGGGGCTGTGTTCCAAACTCCTGCACCGTTCCAGCTGGTGTTGTGATGTTCACGGTCAGAACACCTTCCGGGGTGGGGTTTCCGTGTTGGCGAACCCGCACGGCGGCGATGCGTTGGGGAGAATCAAGAACAATTGAAGGTTGTGGTTCCCCTTTGTAAATCCGCTTGACCACGGGATTTTGTGAGGGTGCTCCAGGTTTGCCGATCATCGGAGTGGTGAGCCAGACCGTGGTTCCTTTGCGGTAGAGGCTGCCGCCTTCAGGCACAGGAATTTCCGTGGCTTCCGGCACGCCCTCCATGCGGATCGTCAGAGGGGTGCCGGGAAGTTCGTCAGGGATGGTGACCGTGAGAGAGCCGGGTGTCGCTTGGACAGCTGCGGCTTTGGCAGCCCGCCAGTAGGCGATAACTTCCTGCGTGGGCGCGCTCCAAAACTCGTCTCTTCCCCCAGCGCCATAGTCTGTGACAATGGACGTCAGGCGTTCCTTCCAACGTTTTTGGTTCGGTGATTCGGGATCTGAGGAAATGGCGTGCGTAAAATCAATAATCAAATCCCCTTCGACGGGTCCATCCTTCGGAAAACTTGCCATGGGATCGCCTTTGCCGTGGCCATTTGCCCACGCTCCCTCATCAAGGTAGCATCTTGGGATTGATGAAAAATCCTCGCCCATGTTTTCGAGGTTCACTCCGCCCGTGCCGGCCGCCCGGGAGCCAGAAACCAATCCGAACTCGTTCAGGAATTCTGCGTAGCCGATGTAACCATTGGGATAAACAAAGTGACTGGGCGCCTGACCCATCTCGTGCTCCCAAAGTGTTTGACTCCAGAAATGATCGGTTTTGATTTCTTCCGGAGTGAGAATTTCGGGAGGGTCGCCATAGGTCCTGCCCTTGTGGGCGTAGCTGTGATTTGCAACCGCCCAGCCTTTGTCAACAATCTCGCGGGTTTGTTCCAAATCCACATAAGCCGAGTTGATTCCCACGCGATACAGAAACAGCGCCAGGCTCCCCACCACTGGCATGGTTTTGCCACCGGGAAGACCCGGAGGGGCATCGGTGAACTGGAATTGCGAGAAAAACTCCGGGGCCATTTGCGAGGTGCTCACGTCCCCGTCATCCAGTTCAATAGCGTAGGCCCACTTCTTGTCATACTTCAAGGGGGCCACGGTGACTTGGACTTGCTTCTCGTTCGGAGCAGGTTTCCACTGATGGGTCCATGACGCGGCCACGGCACCGCCTTGGGCGAGAAGAGTCAGCATGAGAATTTGGGGGGTTAGTTTCATGGTTGTAGGGGGAACGTCATTAGTCAGGGTTGAACGTTTTCAATAATGGTGAGCCATTGGGCGGCCCCCGGAGGAATTTGAATATCCAAAGGCTGTCCAGCAACAACTGTCAGGTTCACTGGGGCCGTGGGCGCGCCGTCTTTGCCCTCCGGCAATGGGATCGCGAGGTCCCCTTCTTTGGCACCAGCGACCAGCAATTCCGCACCTTCGGGATAGCCCCGGCCTTTGAACTCCAGCGTGTATTTTCCGGGTTTGGCATCCAGCTTGAATGCTGCCGGTTGCCTGAACTCAATCGCATCTTTTTCCAGCGGCCCCCGTCTCCACGCGGTGGTGCTGTCCTTGCCACTGCCTTGGGACTCGAATCCAAAACCCTTGGCGGGATCGTAGGTATTTTCAATCATCACCGGAGTGAACGGACGGATCCCGCCCACTTTTTTTGTTCCAATATATTCTGTGGAACCAAAATCAAACAGCCAGGCCTCGGCGCCTCGATCAGCTGCCAGTTTTTTCTTTCGGGCTTCCTCCCTCTGGGCCGCCTCGGCTTGTAGTTTTTCGACCACCGCCATGTTTCCAATTTTGCTGATGTAGACCGGGAACATGCCGAGTGGGAAGTCCTTGGTGACTTCCATTTCGGTTTCTCCACCAAAGGCATTTGTCACGAGGCACTTGCCGAGATCAAGGCCCAGCTTGGAATTTTCATTTGGTGCCCATGCGGTGAGAACGCCGCCTTGGGGCCGGTTCCAATAATACATCCACACATCAGGGTCCTCGGTTCGCAAACGTGGCACGCGGGTTTCCATGGCCCCTTCAAGCTGGCGGGTTTGATTCGCCACAGTGAAGAAGGATGGGCGCAGGGATAAATCATTCCGCAGGAGACCGGCCCCTGCGTGCTGGGCCGGATTGGAACCGGATTCGCGGTAGATGAAAACCTTCTCAATACCATTGGCAAAGGAGAGCATGTTTCCCCGCGTGAGTTTGGCAGCCTGATGGCGCTCGGTCAGCCCCATGGGGCCACCCACATCATTGCCGGTCTCTGTGACCCAGATGGGCATCCCGGGTTTTAATTCATCCCGCCAATCCGCCAGATCGATAAGATCGTCTTCCAACGTTTGAATGTCCTCGGGCTTCGCATCGCCACGGAAGGCATTGGGGTCTTTGGTCGTGTATTCGGGATCATCTTTTCCGCTGTAAAAATGAACGTTCAGCACGTCCGTGAAATCAAGCGGGGTTTTCCCATCAGGGTATTTGAATGTTCGCATCGTATCGACCCATTCCATGGAAAGTCCCGCCCAACCCCCATTCGTGACCAAGGCATTGGGGTCGGCTTTTTTGGCTTGCTCAGCCGCCAGACGGAACATCGGATAATATTCGCTGAGCGGCCCCACAAAAAATCCCCATGCCGGTGCATTCAGATTTTGTTCATTCCAAAGCTCATAAGTATTGACTAGGTTCAGTCCGCTCAGCCTGTCCGAGGTGAGGAGTTCATCCTCAGGCACTTTGGATGAGCCAAACCGTGCCACTGCTTGGAAAATGGCTTTGGCGTAATCGTTCGGATCTTTGGGAGGATAGCCGCCCACGTTTTTTTCCGTGCCTTCCGGGGCGGAGCTGGCCCAGTCCGGGGTTTGGAAGATGTAGGGAAGAATGGACATCCCTGCTTCGCGGAAGGTCGTGTAATAGTCGTCAAATGGAATCATCCAGGGCTGGACGGTTCCATCAAAACGAAAATCTCCGGGGTTCGGATTATAGAACCGCCACTTCATGTTTTCAAAACGCACCCAGCCGAAGCCCGCGCGGGCCAGGAGGGGAACATTGCTGGCTTTGCCCACATTGATTCCAAATCGAGATTCCGGACGCAATTTGATATCTTCCTTGGGCATCACAAAATAATCAGAAAGGGTCAGCTCCGTGTTTCCAGCGCTCTCGACCTCAACCGCGAGCAGATAAGCGTCAGGTCCCAACGGTTTTGTCGGCTTGAAAGTGGCGACTTGAAAACTTTTTGCCGGCACTTGTGCTTCTTGGCTCTCGGCGAAAACTTCCGTGCCAACGGCCGGGATCTCCCGACTCTCATCGGCCACGCCATCAAAAAGATACAAAGCCGAGAGGGAACGGAAATTCTGCAGAAGGTTCTCCCCGCTGTTGTGATATCGCACTCGGACGTAGCGGCCTGACGCCGGTTGGGGCAGGTCTTTGGTCTGATCACCCCATTTTTTGTAAAGCTCCACATTCTGCAAACTTTCCACAGGCGTGAAGGTCGCTCCATCATCTGAAACAGACACATCCATCTTATTAACCCAGTTGGCATCTCCCGCCCTCCATCCAATGCGAGTGATCTTCCGTGCCTCCCCAAGATCCACCACCTGAAAAATCTCGCTCAATCCCGCCTTTGGCATCTGAGGGGTGAGATGGCTGCTGTCATCATGGTCGGTCATGGAGTTGTTTTCGATCCGCTCCCCATCAAATTCCAACCAGCTGGGTTGCCCTTGCGCATGGTCGCGGCCATGGACGGGATCGGGGACCTCCGGGCTGTGGTAGTTGCCGTTTGTTTGAAGGGTGGCTTTGATTTTGAAGTCCAGGGCCTTGTCCGTGTAGTTGTGAATCAGGACCTGACCTTGCAGTGCCTCGCCGGCCTCACCCCATGGGGGTGAAATGGATTCGATGCGGTAGGGCTTTGCGGGTTTTTCCAGCTTGCTGACAGCCAGCAGGGCGTCCACACCCAAGGACGTGGGGCCGGGTGACTGAGTGAACCACACAATATGCACGCTCTTGATGGGCGTTTCGGCTTGCCCTGTTTTTCCGTCCTGTTTGTAGGCTGACACAAATGGCGCATCGATCAAATTGAGCTCCACCCATTTCCAACCCTCCCAATCCGCGGGAACAAGAGCGATGAGAGATTCCCCCTCGGAATCAATCACCTGAAACCCCACCTTGCTGACATTGGACTCCGGTGTGAGATACACCCACATCCCCAACTCCTGAAGGTCTCCGGGGATGACATCGGTGATGCTAAAATCCCCCTTGGCACCGCCAATGCCTGCACGAGCCGAAAACTTCAAGACCGCCAACCCAGCCTTGGGCTCAAGGTCCGGGTAAACGCTCACGTCCGTGGACTCCAAATGATATTTCCCCTGGTTCTGCACCGCCCCGGGGTCCAGGGGTGATAAGAGCAGTCGCTGCGTGCCAGCAGGGGCCGATGCGATGCGCGAATCAGGTGGAATCATCGATCCGGGCTCTGCGTTGGCAATCGGAGAGAGGGACGTTAACAAAGTTGCCAAGGCAATAAACTTCAGGGCACGCATGGGGAGGGGATGAACGATCATACTCTTTCAACTTAGAAACCCAAGACTGACTTTGTCAACCAGAGAGTGAACGTTCCCATTAAAAAGTGGTGTGAGCAGTAGACCTTAATGATGCCTTGACCTCTTCTTAGATTGTGGGAATGTTCCCACGATGTCCCCTCAGCCGTTGGTTCCTTCAGTTCGTATTTCTGTCCGTCATGGTTTGCCATCCCTGTCAGGGATCTGGTTGCTGATTTTGATTTTGTCGCTGGCCTGTGATTCCGCGCGAAGCGAAGAGGCACAGATCACAAACAAAATTCTTGAGGATTTTTCAGGCAAAGCATGGACACCTTCGATTTACAGTGCGGCACCCGGCGAAGGTTCTTTACTGACGGAGCGGGCGCCCGGGGTGGAGTCCGGTGGTAGTTTGAAGGTCAATATTGCGTTCAGCGGGCAGGGGTTTGAACATTTTACAATTGGCCCGGTGGAGCCACTTGTGATTCCCGGCAATGCTCGGAAACTCACGTTGAGGGTGAAGCGTTCTGATGGCCGACTCCCTGTGAAAGTGATGTTTGCAGATGGTTGGAATCGAACCCAGGTCGATGGCAAAAATCTGGCATGGGAGACCAAACTGGAGAAAAACTCTGACTGGCAAACCCTGACCTTTGATATTCCCGGCACGTGGGTGAGGCCGGTGGCCATTACAGGCGTCTCGACTCATAACTTTGAATTTAAGTCTGACAAAAAAAACGCCGAGTTTCTGCTGGGGGGCATCGGGGTTGAGACCGATGTTTCCGGGATTGATCCGGCCACGGGTTTGCTCCAGGGGTGGAGCGTCGATCCTGCGCCAGCTGATGCCGAGAACGCCCTCACGGAGGCACCGCGAACCCCGCTGGTGGAGGTCAAACTCAGCACATCCGAGCAGGCGAACATATTTTCGAATCAGACGCCGGCCGTCACTCTTCAGGTACAGAATTGGAATCCGGGGGTCATGGAAGGCAAGGCGGCTTTTCGGGTGACAGATGAAAAGGGTGTCGAAGTGCAGACCTGGGAAGAGCCACTGCGTGTGGAGCAGCCCTTCGCAAAAACCTTTCCCATCAAAACGAAAAAGTACGGCATTTACACGGTCGCTGCAAAAATCACCTGGGCCGACGAGACAACCACCGAAAAAACCCTCACCCTGGCAAAGGTGCCTGTGCTTCCCGAACCCACCGAAGCCCAGAAAGTGGCCTCCCCCTATGGCCTGAACTACCATGGTGGCGGCAACCGCTTGTTTGAAGCCTTCAAAAAATCCGGAATTTACTGGTACCGTGACTATGCCTTCCGCTTGGAGCAGCTGCGTCGTGCCAAAGGAGCGGATCGGAGCTACAAAGGCTGGCCGAATTTCCCGCTGGTTCTTGGCGACTATGAACGCCTCGGCTTGATTTGTCTGCCTGTGCTCAACGCCGTGGAACCCCCCACCATCCTGGAGGGCAAAACCGTCCACCTTGGCCCGGACCGTCAGTGGGTTCTCGACATGGCAGAGATTCTTGTCAGCTTTCCGAAGCTCCGTTTCTGGGAACTCGGGAATGAATACGATCTGGGTCACGCCTTGGAGGAACGGGCAGTGAATTGGGAAAACTACAACCTTTACCACAAAAAATTTGGAGAATTGGTTGCTCTGCTCGGTGATGGTCAACTCACGGCCGTGGAGCAGGGGAGGGCCGGTGTTTATCCAGTCTTTGTGGAAGATGCAGTGAGGCAGGGATTTTTTGATGACATTCATGTGGTCAACTCCCACCACTACACCGGCACAGAGCCGCCGGAGACCAACAACGAAAATTTCAACAGCGGCCAGCGACTTCCTGAAGGACGGCGCCCGGGGTCATTTTTTGATACGCTGAGAATGACCAAACGCGCGGCTCAGGTGGATGGAAAAAAGCGGGAGCATTGGCTCACAGAGTTCGGTTGGGACACCCTGGCAGGCCCGGTTGTGACACCGGAGCAGCAGGCCGCCTATCTCCAACGTGGATTTCTGCTCTCCTTTGCCGCAGGCACGGACAAGTCATTCTGGTTCTATAATTTTGATGAAGATGAAGCCAAGGCCTCACGGTTTTTTGATGGCTGTGGTCTGATCACCCATCACCACGAGCCGAAGCTCTCGTTTGCTGCCATGGCCGGACTCTCCGCCATCCTGCCCCGTCCGCTTTATGTGGGAAGCATCAACGCCGGGCCGAGCACCGCGGGCTACGTTTTTGAAAATGATGGCAAGCTGGTGGCCGGGCTCTGGACGATCAATGACGAGAAGGGGCCTCGGGTCACGTTCCAAGCGGACGAGCTTTTTGACTATTTGGGCAACAAAGCCGGGGGCCTCTCCGCAGAATTACAAATGGCTCCTGTTTATGCGGTGGGTCTCAAAAAGAGCGATCCCCTCTATGCCCAGACCGCTTACGACATCGACTCCAACCACATGATTGTGGTTTCTCCAAGCGATACCGCCGAAGTGACGGTGCTCGTGGCCAACAACCGGGAGCAACTCATCGAAGGCAAAGCCGTGATCGTTCCCCCATCGGGATGGACGAGTCTGCAGGAAAATCAGGCCTATTCGGTGGCTCCCGGAGCGGCCCAGGAGCTGACGTTGAAGTTTTCCGTTCCTCCCGAGCAAGCCAATGAAATGACGCAGGGCCGTGTCGAATTTCAGGAGAACGGAAAGCTCGTAAAATCCATGCCGCTGGTCATTAAAGTTCAGCAGCCGTTTTCTCTGGAGGTCTCACCCCTTGAAGGTCGGCCCGGTCTGACAACCACAGAAGTGCTCATCGAAAATCGATCCGCTCAAGTTCAAGGGGGAACGGTCTCTCTCAAGTTGCCTTCAACCTGGAAGGCCGACGTTTTGGAGTTTTCCGTCGAAAACATAAAACCCGGAGAACGCCGCTCTCAGAAAATGGACTTCACATGGAGCGAGGAATGGAAATCCGGGGAAACCGCCATTGTTGGTTTCGAGTCATCCAAGGGCGTCAAACTCGAGGCCCCCATTATCCCCAACCGCTTCCCACTCGCTCACGCGAAATCCCTGAAAATGGATGCGGATTTGAAGGATTGGCCCGCCGACTCAAAGCTCCCGGAATGGATGCTCGGATCCAGTCGCGAAGACGCTGAAGCCCGTCTCTGGCTGGCATGGGCCCCCGAAGGGCTCTACGGGGCCGTCGAGGTGAAAAACTCTCTCGCCCAAGTCAAAAATCCCCGTGAGTTCTGGGCAGGTGACGCCTTGGAATTGTTTCTCTCCACCGACCCCAAAAAAACCAAAAACGTCTTCGAGAAAGGGGATCACCAATTCTGGTTTGTTCCTCTCTTTGATGAAAATAGGGTCTATGTGGGACAGTGGCAGGGAGCTGACGAAATCCCTGAAACCAAGTTCGACCTGCCAGGCATCCAAAGCGCCGCCCGCAAAACAGTGGATGGATATATCATGGAATTCCTGCTCCCTGCCGCCGCCTTTCAATATTTCTCCCCCGCTGCAGGTCAGAAATTCGGTGTGAATGCGAACCTCTCCATCATTGGACCCCATTCCCCCCGCGAGGTTTTTTGGCCAAGAAAAAAAGATCTCAGCGTGCGCAGCTTTCCTCTGAGTTGGGGCCGCATGAAACTCTCCCAGTAAGCTGTTCCACCCCCAGCGGCGGCAGCCGGACCCGCGCAACCAAATGAGTCCTAAGAAATAATAAGAAATAAGATTGACATTTTTTCCAAAAACCGTGATTGTTCACATTGTTCCCTAAACCCAACCAAACCCCACCATGAAAAAACCCACACGAAATCGATCCCTCCATCTGGCCTCCCTGGCCTCCTTGACTGCCGTCATCGGACTCACATCAAACCTCTCCGCTCAAACATGGGTGCCCACAGCTTTTGGCACCGCTTATGACTGGAATGTCGACGGAAACTGGACGGGAGCCTTCCCAAATGCTGCCGGAGCCACAGCGAACGTCAACAATGACATCGTGGGCAACCAAACAATCCGTCTCCAACAAGCCATCACTGTTGGGACTCTAAATATTGGGGATCCCAATAACAGTAATAGCTTTTCGATCTCAGAAGGCGTGCCTGCGGGGGTTTTGACATTCCAGTCGGCGGTAGCCGGAGGTGCGACATCACTGAATATTTCCGCAACGCAGACGACCACCATCAGCGCTGGAATATCATTAGGGGGAACGTCTCCCCTCACAGTGAACACAGGTCAATCAGGAGTAGTCAATTTGAATGGTTTGATTTCAACCAATGGAAATAACATAACTTTCACCGGAGGTGTGGCAAACAACAGTCAATACACTGTTAACGGCGATATTACAGGTTCAGGCCGGATCACCAACAACGGCTTATCGTCAGTGAGCTTCAGTGGGACCAAAACGTTTGCTGGAACTTTGGTAGCAAACAAAGGAACCGGCACCGATGCTAACGCCGGCAGCTTTACACTGACAAACGGGTCGCTTTCCAGCGCTGCTGAGTTTGTCATCAATGGTCACCTTTCAGGCACCGGAGTCGATCAAAACGGTGGCTCAATCGTTGCTGGAAACAACAGTGGCTTTGCAGTAAATCCAGGTCAGCGTTTCACAAGTAATCGTATCACTCTCAACGGGGGAACGTTGCGCGACAATGGACAGAGATTAGTTCCTGATCAACCCGCCGAAATCATCCAGGATACTGTCGCTAATTTTGATTTCAATAGCGGTTATTCCCTCGTTCAAGTTGGTGCCTCAACCTCAACTGGCGGCACCCGACTGATTGCCACAACGTTGGAACGTTCGGCAGGAGCAACCGGGTATGTGCGAAGCAGCACCCTTGGGGGCACGGCCCGATTTATTGCGGACAATGCTGGCAGCTTTATGGTTGGAGGTGGCGGAGCCGAAGGCACGACCACGATGAGCATTATTCCTTGGATGGTGGCTACAAATACGAATGTCAGTGCCTCTACTTCTGGCAACTTTGCAACCAGTACTGCCACTGGAATTCGCGGTCTCAATACTGGTGAATATGCAGTTTTGATCACGGCTGGAGCCACAGCCAATGTCGCAACTTCCGGAGTTGGCATCGCATCTGCAACGACAGTTAATTCCCTGGCTAAAACCAACTCCGCCGTTGATAACATTGGAGCAGGTCAGATTCTTACGATCGCTAGTGTGCTGGTTTGGAAATAGCTATACAATATTCTGCTTCTGGACTGCAGCTCTGGCTCGCTGGATTTTTTCCAAGATCGCTTGTCCCTCCGCTCTCCAGACGTAACGCTTGGGAGAGAGATCGCGTTCTTTGAGA
>JBGTAR010000164.1:0-9186 GCA_041749815.1 Terrimicrobiaceae bacterium | reverse complement strand
CGGTAGTGGATTTTTCCTGCCTTGAGCCAGCCACTCATCTCCGCGGCGAATTCGGGATACAAGGACCCAAAGTCTTCGAAGATGATAAAGCCCCGCATGGTGATTCGTTTCCGCAAAATCTGCCCCATCAGAAACCCCAATCGATCAGGACCTTCGGGGAGCTCTGTGGCGTTGTATTGCGAGACGAGGCCGCAAACGGGAACACGCGCTCCGGTGTTGAGCTGAGGGAGAACGGCGTCAAAGACCTTGCCGCCGACACTCTCGAAATAGACGTCGATCCCTTCGGGGGTTGCCGCGACCAACTCTTGGCTGAAGTCAGCGGAGTGATGGTCCAGGCAAGCATCCAAACCAAGAGTCTTTAACGCGTATTCGCATTTCTCGTCGCCACCCGCGATACCGATCACCTGGCATCCGTGAATCTTTCCGATCTGGCCAACCGTGGCACCCACGGGTCCGGTGGCAGCCGCGACGACGAGAGTCTCCCCCGCTTTCGGTTTGCCGATCCTCGTGAGACCGGCCCATGCCGTGAATCCCGGCATCCCTGTGACGCCCAAGGCCCACGACGGATGTTCCGGATCATTGCCAAGGGAGGTGACCCCCTCTCCGTTCGAGACGGCGTAATCTTGCCAGCCGTTTGAACTGAGAACCCATTCACCTTTTTTGAAACCATCGTGCTTGGATATTTCCACCTGTGCCACGGTTGATCCCACCATCACCTCCCCGATTTTGACAGGTGGTGCGTACGATGGGGCGTCGCTCATCCGCCCACGCATGTAGGGATCAAGTGATAGAAATTCCGTGCGCAGTAACATCTCGCCGTCTTGAGGCGAAGGAACATCCTCTGTTTCGAGAGTCAATGTGCTATCAGTCGGTGCACCCTCAGGTCGTTCTGCAAGAATATGGCGGCGGTTTGTGGTATTCGTTTGGCTCATTTATAAAGGTTCTCTCGATCGTATCCCTTGGATGTCATCTCTGACCTTCCCATTTCCAGTTTCGAATCTCGGGCAGGTCCTGGCCGTTTTTTTCGATGTATTGACGGTGCTCGATGAGTTTGTCTTCAAGCTGCTGCTTGAGATAGACGCCCTTTTCACCGGCCTGCGGCACGCGGTCGATGACGTCCATCACGAGATGGAAGCGGTCGAGTTCGTTGAGCACGGTCATGTCGAACGGCGTCGTGATCGTGCCTTCCTCCTTATAGCCGCGGACGTGGATATTCGCGTGATTGGTGCGGCGGTAAGTCAGCCGGTGGATTAGCCATGGGTAGGCGTGGAAGGCGAAAATGACCGGTGTGTCATTGGTGAAGAGGGAGTCGAAATCCATGTCGCTCAAGCCGTGGGGGTGCTCGGTTTTCGGCATGAGCCGCATGAGATCCACGACGTTGATCACGCGGTCCTTCAGCTCCGGCAGATGCTCGCGCAGGATGGACACGGCGGCGAGTGTCTCCAGCGTCGGCACGTCACCGCAGCAGGCCATGACGACATCGGGCGCGACCTCCTGATCGTTGCTCGCCCACGGCCAGATGCCGATTCCCTCGGTGCAATGCTTCACAGCGGCGTCCATCGTGAGCCACTGCGGCGAGGGATGTTTGCCGGCGATGACCACGTTCACGTAATGGCGGCTGCGCAGGCAGTGATCCATCACGGAGAGCAGGCAGTTCGCGTCCGGCGGCAAATAGACGCGCACGACGGAGGCTTTTTTGTTCACGACATGGTCAATGAAGCCGGGATCCTGGTGCGTAAAGCCGTTGTGATCCTGACGCCAGACGTGCGAGGCAAGCAGGTAGTTCAGTGAGGCGATCGGACGCCGCCACGGCAGTCCGGCCGTGACCTTGAGCCACTTCGCATGCTGGTTGAACATCGAGTCGATGATGTGAATGAACGCCTCATAGCAAGGAAAGAGACCGTGTCGTCCGGTGAGCAAGTAGCCTTCGAGCCAGCCCTCGCATTGGTGTTCGCTCAGCATTTCCATCACGCGACCGGCAGGCGCGAGGAATTCATCGTTGGGTACGGTGGCGGCATCCCACTGGCGATCGGTCACGTCGAAAAGTGCCTCCAAGCCGTTTGACAGGGTCTCGTCCGGACCAAAGACACGGAAGTTCCGCTGCTGCTGATTCAGCTTTGCCACGTCACGCAGAAACGGCCCGAGCACATGCGTGTCGCCGATGCCGGGTGCGCCAGGATTGGGGACCGCCTCGGCGTAGTCCTGAAAATCCGGCATCCGCAAATCGCGAAGAAGCAGGCCGCCGTTGGCATGGGGATTCGCGCCCATGCGCCGCGCGCCTTCCGGCGCGAGCTCTGCTAGTCCCTGGTTCAGGCGCCCTTGCTCATCGAAGAGTTCTTCCGGCCGGTAGCTGCGCAGCCACTCATCAAGCTGTTTGAGATGTTGGGGATTTGCCCGCGGATCAGAGAGCGGCACCTGATGTGCGTGGAAGGTGCCTTCGATCTGCACACCATCGACGACCTTCGGACCGGTCCAGCCCTTGGGGGAATTGAGGACAATCATTGGCCAGCGCGCCCGGGTAAGGTCGCCAGTATCGCGGGCATTTTTCTGGATTGCCTTAATTTGCTCCACCGCCGAGTCCAGCGCCACGGCCATGGCCTCGTGCATCAAGGCCGGGTCGTGGCCTTCGACAAAAATCGGCGTCCATCCATAACCGCGAAAGAGTTGCTCCAACTCCTCGTGCGTGATTCGGGCGAGAACGGTCGGATTGGAAATCTTGTAGCCATTAAGATGAAGAATGGGCAGCACCGCGCCATCGGTGACGGGATCGAGAAATTTGTTGGAATGCCACGCCGTTGCCAGCGGGCCCGTTTCGGCCTCGCCGTCACCAACAACACACGCGACGACGAGGTCGGGGTTGTCGAACACCGCGCCGAATGAGTGGCTGAGCGAGTAGCCGAGTTCGCCACCCTCATGGATCGAACCCGGACATTCCGGTGAGGCGTGGCTGGGAATTCCGCCGGGAAAGGAAAACTGGAGAAAAAGTTTCTGAAGCCCGGCCTCGTCCTGACTGATGTCGGGATAAACCTCGCTGTAGGTGCCTTCGAGATATGTATTCCCCACGACCGCCGGGCCGCCGTGCCCGGGGCCGGAGACGTAGATCATGTCGAGGTCGTATTTTTTTATGACGCGATTCAGGTGCGCGTAGATGAAGTTCTGCCCAGGGGTCGTGCCCCAATGGCCGAGCAACATGTGCTTGATGTCCGTGGGCGCCAATGGTCGCTTCAGCAGCGGATTGTCAAAAAGATAGATCTGTCCGACGGAAAGATAGTTGGCAGCCCGCCAGTAGGCGTCGATTTTATGGAGAAGGTCTGGTGTGAGAGTGTTGGTTTTCATGATATAAAATTTCCGCTGGGGATCGGCAGAGAAATTCGTGGTTTCGAACCTGCCTGAACGGGGCCCGGTGACCTCCATTGAGATCGGCGCCCCGAGCCTCACTCTTCCACCGTGAACCCAACTTTAATGGTCACCTGCCAGTGTTGAATCTTCCCCTTGTCAATGCTGCCGCGGGTATCCACCACCTGAAACCAGCAGAGGTTTTTGATGGTATCGTTCGCGCATTTGATGGCCTTCTCAACGGCTTCCTCCATGGAGGTGGTCGAGGTGCCGGTGAGTTCGATGAGTTTGTAAACGTGATCTTTCATAGGTTTCTAGTCATTGTGAGCATCGCGGCCATCCATCAATCGCGCCAATACCTTCCCGGTGAGATCGCGATAGCTGTTAGCTATTGGCGGCGTGCATCTTGCTGGACGGGGTCGGTTGAAATGGCGGAACGCCTTCGGAAATGCATCCAGACAAAACGCAAGACCACACAGCAAGAAGTCGAGATAAAACCCGTGAGGGCAACGGTGGTCAGCACGGAGGGGGTGCGATCAAGATTGTCTGCAAGTATTAGGATTGCACATCCAAGAATCATTGATGCGATGACCAGCGACCAGGAGATGTTCATGCTGGCTTGCTCGACTTCGTTGGTGAGACGATTCAATCCCTGGTGCGTGAGTTGGACGTGGATTCGCCCCTCTTTGGCGGCCTTGAGGAGATCGCCGACATCCTGCGGCAACGTCTCCGTAAGATCCACGGCGGCCAACAAGGCATTTTTGGCGCGGCTCTTGATCGCCTCGATCCCGTAGCGACGCCCAATGGCCTTTTCGAGAAAAGGGCGAACATAACCCACCAGATCGAACTCCGGCGAAACCTCCTCGGCCACGCCTTCGATGGTTGTTACGGCTTTAATCAGATAAACAATATCCGCCGGGCAGCGCAGATGATATTTCCGGAGGAGGGAAAAAAACTCCGTGAGCACGAGCCCGAGTCGAATCGACTCCAGCGACGACCCGCTGAAGCGATCGATAAATTTCCAAACGTCGGCGCGGAAGGCCCGATCTCCGATCATCCTGGTATCAGCTCCGGAAAGCGCGACCGCCACGCGGACGACGTCATCCAACTCCTTGTTGACGGTACCATGCACGATGCGAGCAAGTTGTTCCATCGTCGGAGGATCGATCAATCCGGTCATTCCGCAGTCGATGAAACAGAGCTTTTGTCCTTCCATGACAAAGATATTTCCGGGATGGGGATCTGCGTGGAAAAATCCGATTTCCAGGCACTGCCGGAAGACCATATCCGCACCGTTGCGAATGATCTGGTCGCGCTTGCTGCGCGACAATTTTTTGAGGTCTAACTTCGCGAGCAGCATGCCCCGGATCTCTTCCAGCGCAAGGATGGACTGAGTGCTCACCTCGTCATGCACGCGGGGGAAGGTGATTTTCGGATTCTCCTCAAAGTCGGCTCGCATCCGGCGGGTGGATTCGGCTTCCACCGTGAGATCGGTTTCACGGCTCAGCTCGAGGGAGAATTCGTGGACAACCGCCAGGGCATCGAATCCGAGGTTCGCAAGCCAGGGTTGCGCCACCCCCGCAAAGTGGCGCAGCAGTTCCAGGTCGGCGGCCATTTGTTCCCGAATGCCTGGCCTCAGGATCTTAAGAACCACGTGTTCTCCACCGATCAATTCCGCCCGGTGGACCTGCGCCATGGAAGCCGCAGCCATGGCGGTATGATCGATCCGCTTAAAATCCGTCTTCAGCCGGGAGCCCAGTTCCTTTTTGAGGACCACTGCCACGCCCGCCTTTCCGGCCCAGGGCGCTGCGGGCACATTGCATTGCAACTTTTTCAGTTCCTCCACCCAATCCGCCGGGATCAAGTCCGGGCGGGTGCTCATGATCTGGCCAATCTTGATGAAGGTTGGCCCCAGGCACTGAAGCAGCAGACGCACTCGCACCGGGGTCGATTCCTCTGCGCTTCCATCCCCGGAGGAGTGCCCCCTCACCTTGTCGTGGGCCCGACTGATACCAGTCTGGCGAACAAATTCCCCGAACCCGAATCGAACCAGTGCGGCGACGATTTCAGTGCCCCGCTCGGCCGTGGCAAGGACTCGAAATCGGCTCAGGTCAAGGCCTGTGCCCGCAATGGGTCGGGCAGAATCGTCCGGGGATGAGACGGACCCCGGATCGGGCTTCCGTGATGACCGGATGCTGCGACGAAGAGGGTTTTTCACGACGAAGGATTCCTCCCTGCAAAATTGAGATCACCCGGAATGTCCATAAGACGGCTGCCGTTTCTTCAAGAGAGCCTCATGTCTCCAGTTTGGCGTTCATTGAAACATTGGCGCGAAGTGATCGTGAGACCAGGCAGGTCGTCTTGGCACGGATCGTGGCATCAATAAACTCGCCTTGCGTCACCCGGGGGAGGCTTGCCACAACGCTCAAGTTGACCATAACGATCGTCCAGCCTGGGGTTTGCTGTTCGAGAATCAGCGCGGCGGTGGTCACAAATTCCCCCTCCGTGAGCCCGATGCCCCTCAATTCCTCCGAGAGCGCCAGGGAAAAGCTGCTCGCATGGGCGGCCGCAATCAGTTCAGGAGGATCCGCCTCCAGAATGCTTTTCAGGGGAATGCCCGCAACGACCCCGGTGTCCTTCAACGCACCGCTCTCGGTGGTCACGGTTCTTTCGCTCCCTGTGGCCTCGCCTTTCCAAAGGACGGAGGCTTCTCGAATAATCTGGTTCAAGGAGCCACCCTCAGACCGCGGCGACAAACAAACCAATACTTTGTTTCTTGGGGTTTCATGCCTTTCAGCTATCAGAGGGAGGGCACGTGTTTCCCGGGATGTGATTAAAAGCGGGTGAGGCAACGAACGATTGCCGGCTGGAAGCCAGCGTTCCCAGGAGGAGCGACCTCACCCGCTTTTCATCACACCCTGCTTCCCGAGGCCTGCCATTTGGTTGTTGTGCCTCTGGAATGAGCCGTTAGGATCAAATTCAAATGGAATTGCGTCACCTGCGTTACTTTGTTGCGGTGGCCGAGGAATTAAATTTCACCCGGGCAGCGGAGAAGCTCCGTCTGGCGCAACCTTCGCTCACCCGACAGATCCACAATCTCGAAGACGAGTTGGGCGTTCAACTGCTTGACCGGACCAAAAATCAGGTTTCACTTACAGTGGAAGGCAAAAGCTTCCTGATCGACGCGAAGCGACTCGTGGCATTGAGCCTGGAGAGTGTGTCGGCCGTTCGACGCTTCAGCCGCGGTGAGTCCGGCCAATTGAACCTGGGGTATCTGTTCAAATTCAACTTTGACCTCCTGCCCTCGACTCTGACGACATTTTATCGCGACTGTCCTGAGATCGCTGTGAATCTGTTTGATATGTTTCCGGCCGAGCAGCTTCGGGCTCTCGCCGCCAGAAAGATCGACCTCGGTTTTGTGGGCTTGCGTCCGCCGGTTGATGACCAGAGCACAAGCGAGCTGGCTTGGGAATGCGTGGCGCATCATCCTTTGGTGGTTGTCTTGCCCACCAATCACCCCCTGGCCAAAAAAACCAAAATCAAAAGGGCTGATCTCAAAACCTTGTTTTTTGTCGCGATGTCCGAACAAACCCACCCGGGCTCGCGCGCATGGCTGACAGGCCTTTGCCGGGAGGCGGGATTCACCCCGAGGATCCTGCAGGATGTGGAGCTGGAATCAGGAATCATGACCTTCGTCGCCGAGGGCTTGGGCGTGACTCTCGCCCGCGAGCAAATCAAAAAAATGCCCCACCCCGGCGTGGTTTTTCGTCCCCTGGAGACCGATGTCAAAGCGGACTACTGGATCGCATGGCATCGTGAAAATCGGTCCAAGGCGCTTCTGCGGTACATTGAAATCATAAAAAAAGAGGCGCCTGCCTGGAACTGAATTTTATGGCCGGCCAGCCTGGGGCGAGAAAAATCGGGGCGACCTGGATCCTTCCCACAAGGGGGTGTGATTAAAAGTTGGTGAGTGAATGAGGAAATGCCGGCAGGATGCCAGCGGTCCCAGTGGAGGCAACCTCACCCACATTTAATCACACCCCCCACAAAGGGAATCGCAGTTTTCGCTTGCGAGAGGACCTTGCACGGGATTTAATTCCTAACCGCTCAATGCTCGGGTGGTGGAATGGCAGACACGTACGTTTGAGGGGCGTATGCCGTAAGGCGTGGGGGTTCAAGTCCCCCCCCGAGCACTTCTTTTCTGGAACAAGCGCATCACGACTGGCTTCCAACGGAAAGATTTTTCGGCGGGAGGAGACGGCCGGAGAGATCGATTTTGTCAAGAGCGAGGCCCGGCGTCATTCCAAAATACTCGATGTTGTCGCATCCCGGATCGCGGGCGCAAACTCGCCAAGCAACTCTTCAATCAACTCCTCTCAGCACGCCCGAGGTTCTCAAGGCAGGTGGGTCACCTGCGTTAAAGATCATCGGTGATCCCGGGGTGATCCTCCAGGAGACGAAGGAAGGGCTTTTTGCGGCGTAGCCTTGACGCCGCGTGTCTCGCGTGTCACCTTCCTCCCGTATGAGTGCCACCCTGCAAATTACGATCCGGCAACTCCATGCCCGCACAGGCCATTTTGTGCGCAAAGCCGCCGAGTTTCCAATCATCGTCACCGACAACGGCAAACCCGTGGCCGAAATCACACCCATGGACAAAGACCGGGTCAAAGATGATGAAGTTCCTTACTTCGCGCGGCGGAAATTACGACCCGGTTTCAAGAAGCTCATGGAAAGCGGCGTCCTCAGGCCCAAGCCGGGACAAAAGACAATTGATGAGATTTTGGATGAGGTGCGGGCGGACAGCAACGCATGATCTACTGCGATACCAGTTATCTCGTGCGGCTCTATCTCGATGAAGCCGGTTTCGAAGAAGTGCGGGCGCTCTGTGCGAGCGACCAGGTCGCCTGCTCCATGCATGGACGGGTCGAAACATGCGCCGCGCTGCATCGTGGATTTCGTGAGAGCCGTTTCAGCGAATCCCGTTTCCATGAGTTGATGGATCAATTTACCGATGAGTGCGAGGACGGGGCCTTTGTATGGTTCCCGTCCGAAGACCGCTTTGTCCTTTCCCTCGAACAGGATTATCGAGCCCTCACCCGAACCGCTTTCCTCCGCACTGGCGACGCCCTGCATTTGGCTTGCGCCCGCGAACACGGCTTCCGCGAAATCTACTCCAACGACAAACACCTCCTCGCCGCCGCCAAACATTTCAGCATCAAAGGACGCAATGTGATCAAGTAAAACGCAAGGAGCCCGCCCCTTCACCACAAGGACACGAAAGGAGATGTTGATCCAGGTTGGGTCGTTTAGCCCGGACAAATCACAAGGGGCCACCCCATCTTACTAACCATTTGGCCGCCAGCGGTTCCGGGCTCCCTCACCATATCGCCCTGGATATGCCTCGGTCGCCCGGACCCACTGGCAACCAAAGCGTTACGTAATCTGAGGCTCCCCCCTGTGATTTGTCCGGGTTAGCTCAGCTTGCGGCGGCGCCGTTTGAGCAACAGGGCCGCTCCGCCAAATCCCAACATCACGAAGGTTGAGGGCTCGGGGATGGCGGTGTATGTGTATGTCACTGTGCCGCCCACAGAGAATTCGAAGTTTGTCGTGTTTATGGGGAAAGGAATAGACACCTGGCCCTCAAAGGCTTCCACTGGCACCGAGGCATTCCCGAGGCCGGTAAAGGCCGCCAAGGTGGGTTCGTTGTTGTCGCTCCTAGTGTAGTCCGCCTTACAGATTGCATATTATAAATATTCTGCTACTTTTGTGTAATGAGAGTAGCCCCATCCATCAAGCTGACCATACAAGAGCGCACCAAGCTGGAATCAATCAAACGGGGCCGATCTTCTT
>JBGTAR010000163.1:0-6096 GCA_041749815.1 Terrimicrobiaceae bacterium | reverse complement strand
AACGAGGATGGCTCGCTCACCCTCTACATTCAAAAAGACAGCCCCGGCGCTGACAAGGAAGCGAACTGGCTGCCCGCCCCGAACGACACGATCTATCTGATCATGCGCCTCTACTGGCCCAAGACCGAAGCGCCGTCCATCCTGCCCGTAGGCCAAGGCACGTGGAAACCGCCGGGCATCGTCAAGGCTAACTAAGCAACCATTCGATTCAGAACCGAATCGATCCCGATCTCATCCATGAAGCTCCACGGCCTCCTTCATCTTTCCGCTCTCATCGCTTGCATCGCAACCACAAGCGCCCAGACGGAACCCAGCTCCAGCCCTTCGATCGAAGAACTGGTCAAACTCAAGCAGAACCCGGTCAGTGGATTGCGTCAGGTGGTCTTGGATGTAACCATCAGTCCCGACGTTCCGGTCACCGGCGGGATAGAAGCCTCCTACTCGACCCAGATCGTCTGGCCATTCCGGCTTGGCGACGATTGGAAGCTGATTTCCTACACCATTGTGCCAGTGCTTCAGGCGCCGCTGGGAAATGGTGATTACAAAGTTGGCCTCGGCAACACCCTCCTGAACTTGTTTGTCTCACCGGCCAAGCCAGACGGCAAGTTCGTCTGGGGTGCTGGTCCCACCGTCCTGATCCCAACCCGCACCGACCCGCTCCTCGGCTCCGACCGCGTCGGTCTCGGTCCGTCAGCCGTGCTCTACTATGCCGAGGAAAAATGGGGTGCCGGCGTGGTCCTCGAGAACGTCTGGTCTCTGGGAGGCGATGGAGCCAATGAAGTCAACGCTTTCGGTGCGCAGTATTTCCTTAACTACAACCTGCCGCAGGGCTGGTTCCTCTACAGCAATGCCACCATCACAGCTGATTGGCTCAGCCCGTCAAGCGACCGCTGGACCCTTCCGGTCGGCGGCGGCATCGGCAAGGTATTCACCATCGGCAAACAATCGGCAAGCGCCTCCATCCAGGGACTCTACAACGCCGTGCGGCCCGTCGACGCCGCGGAATGGGGCATCAACCTGCAGTTTTCCCTGCTCTTTCCCTAAGTTCAAACTACCAAAGCACCATTTGTAAAAAACCGAACACCATGAAACCAAGCATCATCACCCTAATATTGTTAGGCCCGCTCACCATGGCGACCGCCTACGGACAGGACGACCCGGCCCGCGAAGCCGCGAAAACGAATGCAGCCTCGATCCCGGACAAAGTCCAAACGGTTGCGGGCGAACTGGAATTCTTCGACGGCGTGCCGATTGGCGACACCAATGACAAGGTGTATGAATACCTCACCCGCTCGCGCGCGCTCGGAGTTTACCTTGATAATGTCGGCGCGGTTTCCATCAACAGCGTCCTCGCCGGAATGGCCGAACAGGGTGCCGATGCGCCTAACAAGATCGCCATCTGGGAACAGCTCATGGATTCCCGGACGCCGGTCATTACTTCGAACACCTCGACGATGTATGCCTATGCTCCCACGGATCTGGCGAAGGATGGTCCGACCGTCATCGAGATCCCCCCCGACATGCTCGGCTTCCTCGACGATGCCTGGCAGCGCTTCGTTGGCAACATGGGACTCACCGGCCCGGACAAGGGAAAAGGCGGTAAATATCTCGTCATTCCTCCCGGCTATGAAGGGGAGATTCCGGAGGGATATTTCCTCCTAAAGCCGTCGACTAACAAGAACTTCATCTTCCTCCGCGGGTCCATCAAGGATGGCCTCGAGGCAGCCGCCGAGAACTTCAAATCCGGGTTGAAGGTCTATCCGCTCAAGGATGCCGCCAATCCGGCGCCGACCGAGTTCATTAACATGTCGGGCCGCTCCTTCAGCACGATTTTCCCGAGTAACCTGGACTACTTCAAGATCCTGAACGACATCGTCCAGGCCGAACCGATCGATGCGGTGAGTCCGGAAGTGCGAGGTTACATGGCCAGTATCGGTATCGTGAAGGGACAACCCTTCAATCCCGACGAGCGGATGAAAAAGCTGCTGACCGAGGCCGCATTGCTTGGAAATGCCGCAGGGCGTTCCATTACTTACGACCCCCGCATCACTGGGGTGAAGTTTTATCCCGACTCGAATAGCCAGTGGGTGACCGCCTTCGCGCACAAGAACACCACGTTCGAGAAGGACGGCATCATGAACCTCGATGCACGGGTTCTCTTCTACTACAACGCCGGCGGCGTGACACCCGCCATGGCCACGCCCCATGTTGGAAGAGGCTCGGACTACGCATTGGCCTTCCTCGATCAGAACAACCAGCCCTTCGACGGATCGAAAACCTACAAGCTACACCTGCCGCCGGACGTGCCCGTCAACAACTTCTGGGCCGTCACGCTCTATGACACCCAGACCCGTTGCCAACTCCAGACCAGTCAACTTTTCCCCACCGTCGGTAGCCTGACCAAGGGAATGGAAAAAAACGAGGACGGTTCCTACGACGTCTATTTCGGACCGAAAGCGCCCGAAGGTAAAGAAGGCAACTGGCTGGCCACTATCCCCGACAAGAGCTGGTTCTGCATCTTGCGCATGTATGGCCCGCTCGAGCCATGGATCGAAAAGACCTGGCGTCCGGGCGAGATCGAACTGGTGAAGTAGTCGGTCTCGGAATGGAGAAGAGCGGGCCGCACCGTGAATGGTGCGGCGCATTTTCAACGTGTATTGTAGGGCCGATAGTGGTACTTTTGCTTCAACCTGTCATTTGGAAGCCACAGAATATCTCAACAACCGAATTCACCCTCACTAAACCAACGAACAGGACTCCCCTCAAAAAAAAGTCCGATCACCCCATTTAACATCCCATGAAATCCTCCATTTCCCTTCTCCTTGCCTTACTCTTAGCCGGATGCGCCACTTCTCCGGAAACCGGGAGCTCTAAACTCAAACAAGCCGACCTACTGTTTGTTCAAAACGCAAAGAGTGTCCGGTTCGGTGATGGCACCATGACCCTCCGCGGGGTCTCGGAATCGACCATCGCGTTCAGCGACCGGCCCGAGCGGCTTGCCGGCTCGATGCCCACCAGCAATTTCGTCCCCCTCTGGAGCGAGGGCTCCAACAGCTTCCTCAAGGATCCGCCGAACGCAACCCTTTCCGTACTCGATGGGGATAGCGTGTCCAGCGTAGTCGTCGTGCTTCGAAATCCCCGCCTTGCCGGGAGCAATCTCACCTACGACATCGAGTTCCTCGAAGGAGCCCCGATCGCTGGCAACGGTGCAGCCTCACTCTTCATCGACATCATTGGCATGCCGCTCACCCCGCTCTCCTACGCTGGAGCCGCCCGCCGCGGTTATCGCCGCGGATTTGCCCGGGGAGCCTATTCCTGCGGGCGCTACGGCCCCAATGTCGTACACTACGGATCCGGATCCGTCAGCGGTCCACGGGGATCCGCGTCATGGAGCAATGGCTCCGGCAGTGCCTCCGGCTGGCGCGGAAATTCCGTGTCCTGGCGTCGCTGAGGGATTTCCGCCATCACCGTGACCGCACGTGTTGCCGCCGTTTTTTCTGGATGTTGCGTACGCGATGATCCTGAAGATGATCCTACCCGCCGATGAGTCCAAACCAGGCACCTTCTCCACCTTGTCGATCAGCATCGGTGGGATGATGGGCGCCGGGATCTTCGCCGTCACCGGGCAGACGGTGCAACTCACGAAGGGCTGCGCGCCGGTCGCGTTTCTGATCGCGGGGATCGTGGCGGCCTTCGCGATTGAGATCGCCTATCGCCGGGTCACGGGTCGAGGGCTGCGTCTGGCACGCCGGCATCCGGAGGCATAGGGGTCCGATCATGTGAGCATGAATGGCATTGAAAGACTCAGCAGAATGAGATTCGAACACTCCAATCCAAAATGCTCGAATACTCGGACCCCTAGTCTAATCCCCAATCATTGTCGCGGGTCGGCAGCAAACTGATTTCAGCAGGAAAATGCCCAAACCGCTTGACAAGGAGCGCCTTGCGTCTTTTCCTGCGATTTTAGATGAAAAAAATGAAAATACCTCAGCCCTTCCATCTCAATAAGGTGCCGGCCCTTCTGGCGATAACCCTCCTCAGCCTCACCGCCGTCGCCCATGCGGGCACACCGACAGCGAAATCTCTCACCGCACCGGTGGACGTCACCCCTGCCAAGGAAGGTGACAACGCCGAGGAACTCGCCAAGATCGCGCAGAACCCGGTCGGCAACCTCATCAGCCTGCCGGTGCAGTGGAACATGGGCTTCGGGGCCGGACCGACAAAGACCTACCAAAGCACGCTGAACATCCAGCCGGTGATCCCGATCACTCTCAACGAGGACTGGAACCTCATCACCCGCACAATCCTCCCGATCCAGAGTTGGCCGACGGCGGGGGATAATCATGTGGCCGGGTTGGGGGACACGACATTCACAGCATTTCTTTCGCCGGGCAAACCAGGCATATTTATCTGGGGTGTCGGTCCCGCATTCCTGTTTCCAACTGCCAGCAGTCCGGAACTTGGCTCAGGTCAGTGGGGACTCGGGCCCTCCCTGGTCGGGCTTTATATGGGCAAGCAGATCGTCGCTGGCGCACTCGTAAGCAACATTTGGTCTGTGGGGGGCTGGACCGACAATCAAGTCAATCTCATGACCGTTCAACCCTTCTTTAATTATAACTTCCCGGGCGGTTGGTATCTGACCACCTCACCCATCATCAATGCGAACTGGGCGGCAGACTCCTCACGCGACGTGTGGACCGTGCCCATCGGCGGCGGCTTCGGCAAAATCATCCATCTGGGAAAACTTCCCGTCAACCTCTCCGCCCAGGCGTTCTACAACGTGGCCACCCCGGAATTTGGTGCCGATTGGTCGATTCGTTTACAGTGTCAGCTCTTATTTCCAAAATAACAAAGACGCCTCACTCAAGAAACGGATTATGGATCGTGAGGGAGTCAACGTAGAAGCTATAGACCAAAATATTGGTGTCCAAAAACACTTCAGCGGGCATTCATCTCCTCCCGGGAAAACTTTCCTCCAGATCGTGCGGAGGTGTACGTAACAAGTGTTGTGTCAATGCATCACCGGCCAGCAACCGCGAAGGGAGGGGTGGTGGATTTGCAGGGAGGGATTTTTCCGGATCCACCCAGGCTCGGCATTTTCATCCACAAACGCGACGCCAATGGGCATGTTGAGTTGCTCGTCTGCAAGCAGGGTCATTTCCTCGCGCGCCTGATCGGAGACGGCAATCCATTCTTCCTTTAGCGCGAAGGGATCGAGCCTGCGGGCCTTGATTTTATCGAGTTCAACAGGATCGATCCTCGCGAAGCGGATCATCATTTTCAGCAAGGACAGCGGATTGAATCCCGGATCTTTTCCGCAGGCGGCCCAGACGATAGCCTCGAGGGGAAACCGGCGGGACAGTTCAACCATATCGACATAATCGCGGGTCTCCATGCGGGCCGAGAGCGCCAGTGCCTTGTTGGTCGCCATGTCAAACAAGTGCAGCCTCCACCCCAACAGATCGTCGGGCACAATCGGAAAAAACCGGAAGGCCGAGTCGTGGGCCCAATCGAGTTCGACATTGGAATTGTCCCGGCGGACCCGTGCCTTGCGGAACGAGGACGGTTTCGACCACTCATCATTGCGTTCGATCTTTTCGACATGGAACCCGGCGGCTTCCAGCGCAGTCACGTCTTTCTCGCTCGCAACAACCAGATCATCCACGGCCTCATGGAAAACATCAAAGTCGTGCGAGTAGCGGGCGGAATCCTCCGGCGCATTAAGCACCAGACCGCCTGCAAAATGGCTGGCCTCCGAGCGGTTGCCAACCAGGACCGCAAGGACTTCCTTTTGAAACGGTGTTAAAGGCATTTTTTCAATTCCTTCGCCGCCGCCCAAGCGCGTTTGTCTCCGTATTCCCTCAAGTGCTCGATCACCAGACGCGCATCGTCCTCGTATTGCACCTTCGCCTCAGGATGCCAGAACCAGAAACACTCGGAAAATTTGCGCACGAGTTCGGTGGCAAGCGCCACCACCTCGGGCGATGCCGGCACGCGAATCGGATAACTTGCGACTGGTTCCTCGACTTTCATAAAACAACCGTAGCCTCGATCTAAGCCGCCGACAATCCGGAACCTTTCTCCCTCGCTGCCAGG
>JBGTAR010000162.1:0-2982 GCA_041749815.1 Terrimicrobiaceae bacterium | reverse complement strand
CGGCATGGGCAAAAAAATTGGGACTTCCCGTGGGAATCCCGATTGCGATTGGTGAGATGGATGTTCATTACGGAGCCATTGGTAGCGGGATTTCTGAAGGAACACTGGTCAAGGTCATCGGCACGTCCACCTGCGATTGTGCCGTCGTGCCAGCCACAAAAAAAGTGGCCGATATTCCCGGCATCTGCGGCATTGTGAAAGGGGCAATCCTTCCCGGGTTTTATGGAATCGAAGCGGGCCAATCAGCCGTGGGAGATATCTTTAAATGGTGGATCGAAACCATCTGTCAGGGCGATGCCTCGCTCTACGGAAAACTCGAAAAACAGATTGCCGGACAGGCCCCCGGTCAAAGCGGATTGCTTGCGCTGGATTGGAACAATGGCAACCGAACGATCTTGGTGGATCCCATTCTGACAGGGCTGCTTCTCGGAACAACCCTTCACACCACACCAGCCGAAGTCTATCGCGCACTCATCGAAGCCACGGCTTTCGGTGCACGCGCCATCATCGAACGTATCGAAGACTACGGCGTGCCCGTCAAACGCATCGTCTGTGCCGGCGGCATCTCAGAAAAAAGCCCGATGCTCATGCAAATCTACGCCGACGTGACCGGCCGGACCATGCAAGTTGCGGGTTCCGGGCAGGCCTGTGCCCTTGGTGCCGCTGTTGCCGCTGCCGTGCTCGCCGGGGCCCACAAAAAATTCTCCGCTGCGCAGAAGGCCATGACCTCCATCAAGCCCATCCAATACAAACCGATCCCTGCCCGCCGCAAAACGTACGAAAAAATCTATCGCCTCTACCTCGAAGTCCATGATGCCTTTGGCGGGGTCAATAAATCCGCCGACCTGTCACGCGTGATGAAAGACCTGCTGGCGATCAAGCAGTCAGCCAACTGACGAGAAAATCTTGAACTGTTCGTTGGGCTTTCTCCCAGGGTTTTATTGGAGGTCTTGGAGTAGAAGTCGAAATCGTTTGTTGCGGTTGAAGCGATATGTTCGGAATCCACGCTCATCGAGTGTCAGGATGTCGCTGCACTCCAGATTTGCGGCTGTCAAAACCAATGTGGCATCGGCGAAATCCATTGGGGTGTCAGCATACGCGGACATCAGTTCGGCTGCCGCCCGCAGGTGCGTGAGGTGGAAACAATCCACAATCTCCGCTTTGATTCTGATAAGCCAATCAATCAGAAAAGCGGGGCCATTAGGCAAATCCTGAAGGAAAAACATGGCTTCAGTGACCACAGCCCCAGTCGTAATGAGCTTGCCAGTCATTGTGACGAAACGCTCGCAAACCATAGCGTGGTAAGGATCATTCGCGTCCAGGGAGGCAACGATGGGGCCAGTATCCAGTAAGAGGGGCTTCACTTTCGCCAGTTATTCGCTCGGATTCGCTCCCGGAATGGATTGGCTTGCATGGAGGCAGCTTTCGTGGAACTGAGGCAGCCGACGAGGTCCCCCAATCTTTCGTTGAGAGGTATATCGTCCAAATCGCGGGCTACCAAGTCGCGAATGTATTCTGATTCCGTTTTCTTGAGTGCCTGAGCCGTTCGTTTCAAAGCCTCACGCTGGTCCAGCGGTAGCCGAATTGTGAGTGTCGAGGTATTCATCAATTCCAGATTACATCATGTATTACATAATGCAAGACGCTTGATTGACTGTACTCCCGGATGAGTAACAATCAACCTGCTTAAAGGCGCAACATTTCTTCCAAACCACTCATAACATCATATTCTGGTTTCCAGCCCGCATTGATCAACTTTGACGAATCTGCCAACGAATGACGGATATCCCCCGCTCGGGGTGGCTGAAAATCCAACGAGGACTGCGAGCCGGTGAGAGCGCGAATTGTTTCGATGAGCTCAAGCAGAGTCATGGCTTTTCCATAACCCGCATTAAAGACGCCCGAAACCTGCGGGGTCTGTCCCGCATAGGCCAAAGCCCCGGCAATATCCTTCACATAAATAAAATCGCGGGTTTGTCCTCCATCGCCATAAACTGTGATCGGAGCATTGGCTTGGGCTCGTTTGAGAAAAATGGGGACGGCAGCGGCATAAGCGCTGAGAGGATCTTGACGAGGACCAAAAACATTAAAAAATCGCAGGCAGGCCGTTTGTAACCAGCCTTCTCGTGAATAAAGATCGCAATAATGTTCGCCATCGAGCTTGGTGATCGCATACGGACTTCTTGGCTCGGGCGTCATTGTTTCCACTTTGGGCTGAATGGCATTATCCCCGTAAACGGCCGCTGAACTCGCAAAAACAAATTTCTTAACCCCTGCCTCCTTGCTGGCTTCCAGGGCGTTGAGGAGGCCGACCACATTGAGATCAACCGTCTCCTTCGGGTTGGCCATGGATTCCGGCACGCTCACCATCGCGGCAAGGTGAAAGACGTAGTCTATCCCTCGCATGACACTGACGAGGGCCTCTTGATCCAAAATACTGCCCTCGACCAGCTGACAGTTGAGGCCTGCCAGGTTCGAAGCTTTGCCCGATCGAAAATTATCAAACACAATGATCTCTGCAGATCCCTGAAAATATTCGACCACATGGCTTCCAATAAATCCTGCGCCGCCGGTTACCAAAACTTTCATTGTGAGACCTCCTGAACGAGCCGCGTCATCACGTCTTCCTGCTCTTCCATGCTGCGAACCAAAGCCAGTTGTGTGCGGCATCGGTCGAGGTTGTGCTCCGGGTGTTTGATTTTAAAATAGGTGTCTCCTTTCAGATAGTCGGTCAGAAAGCGGATGCCAATCTCCAAAGTGATCAGCTTTCCTGAGAAGGCTTCTCACCCGACGATTCGGGATCCGGCAACGCTCACCCCAATTTCATAAAATTCTGTCGGGGCCGGAACAAAACTGGACAGGAACGGTTCAAAACTGGACATGAGACGGAGCAAAGTTGGACTCTGAGGGGGTGAAGGCCGTTTTCCGCTGCCTCGGAGGAGGCCGGAGCGTAGCGTAAGCCGACGGAGAGGCAGCGGAAAA
>JBGTAR010000161.1:0-14470 GCA_041749815.1 Terrimicrobiaceae bacterium | reverse complement strand
GTATTACGAAATCGTGGCGATTTTACTCGCCATCCACACTTTTGGCGGACTGCTGACCGACAACCGCCGCCGCGAGGCGTTGGATGCTGCGGGCAATTTGGGGCGGGAGTTTTCGATGTGCGAACGGGTCAGCCCGGAGGGTGAACTTGAAACCGTGCCGGTGACGGATGTGGCCAATGGAGACCTTGTGAGTGTCTCCGTGGGTGGGGCCATCACCGTGGATGGGGTCGTCGCGGAGGGAGCTGCGTTTGTGCGGGAGTCGGCTCTCACCGGGGAGCCATTTCCGGTGGTGAAACGGGTGGGGGACGAGGTCAAGGCCGGCAGTCATGCCATGGATGGGGCTCTGCAAATCAGGGTTCAAAATCGCGGGACCGGCCGGGGATTGGATCGCCTTCTGGCGGCATTGGAGGAGGCGCGTTCCCGTCCCTCCCGCCTCCAACGGGAGGCCGACAAGCTGGCGTCTTGGTTTCTTCCCGTTGTTGTGGGGATTGCGGTTTTGACCTTTGTATTTTGGACATGGCGGGTTTCGTGGTTGGAGGGGCTGTTTCATGCCCTCGCGGTGATCCTTGTGGCCTGTCCCTGCGCGATGGGAATTGCCACCCCCGTCGCCATTTGGTCCGCGCTGGCCGCTTTTGCCAAGAAGGGGCTCGTCTCACGAAATTCAGATCTGATTGAGAAGTTGGCAAAAATTGACACGGTTGTTTTTGATAAAACAGGAACTCTGGGCGAGGAAGCCATGGAGGTTGTGGATTTTGTGGCGGCTCCTGGTTTTGAGCGGATTGAATTGCGAGCCATGGCCGCTTCCCTGGAAGCGTCCAGCGATCATCCGGTGGCCCATGCCTTTCGAGCGTTTTCGAAAGCTTCCGGGCAGGTCAAAAATGTTCACATTCTACCCGGAGCTGGGATCGAAGGGTGGGTCGGTGACCAGTGTCTGCGCATTGGAAACCTCTCGGTTGTGGAACGCGAAAACCGGAAGGAGGCCGAGCGGGTTTTTTTCTCGCTGGCAGGCGTTCTTCCCTCCACGCACCGTCTTTACCTCACCGTGAATGGGGTCCCTGCCGCCGTGGCCACGTTGCGGGAAACATTACGCTCCGGGGCGATGGAGGCCATGCAGCAACTCGAGGAGATGGGGCTCACCTGCCGTGTGATGACTGGAGACAGCGCGGAGGCTGCCATGCACCATGGACTTCCAGGCGTGGACGCCGGTCTTTCCCCGGAGTCCAAAGCGGCGCTGGTTCGGGAAATTGAGGCTTCCGGCGGACGGGTGCTTTTTGTGGGGGACGGCATCAACGACTCTGCGGCGATGCACGAGGCCCATGCGGCCGTGGCCATTCAAGGCGGCACGCTAATGGCGCGCGAGTCCGCCGACGCGGAATTGGCAGGTTCCAATCTTGGGATGCTGCCTGAGGCCATTGCGGGGGCCCGGCGTGCGGTCCTCACCATTCGTGGAAATCTCCTCTTTGCGGCCGCCTACAATTCCGTGGGAATCACCCTCGCGGCCATGGGTTTTTTACATCCTGTGGCTGCAGCCCTGATCATGCTGGCCTCCAGTTTTACGGTCACATGGCGGGCCTTGCGCGAAGCAAAACCAGAACCGCAGAAACAGTCGCCCATTCCGCGGAAGCCGGTCCTTCCGCGATTTCAGAATGCGGGTTGGTTGGCCCCCAGCGTGGCGCTGGCCACCTTCCTTCAGGGAGTGGCCTTATCCTGGCTTGGGAACTTTCCGGCACCAACTGCGGTAGGAATTGTCCTTCTGTTTGCAGCTGCTGGTCTTGGGCTTTTTGCGTTGATTGCCTTGCGACCATTGACTTTGGAAGCTGGGAATCTGGCGCTGATGCTCTCGGTCGGCGGGCTGTTGATGTTGGCCGGTTGGTGGGCTGATGCGGGGTTTGACCAGGTGGTGCGGGATGGCGTTTGTCTTTGCAATTGTCCAAATTCCACGATGGGGCTCGGCCTCTTCGCAAAACTGAACTGGATGGATGTTTCCATGATCGCCGCCTCTATGCCGATGGTGGCTCTGGGTGTCGGCAACCGTCGCTGGATCTGCTGGGGGTCCGGACTGGTCGGCATGCTCCTTGGCATGGAAGCCGCGATGCTCCTCGCTGGCCATCTCCCTGCCACCAACCCCCACATGAATTTTTTTGCGGGATATGGGGCCATGCTTTTTGGGATGATGCTTGGAATGATCCTCGCGTGCCGTCTCACACGTAAATTTTCTGAATGAGTACCACCAGCGCCAAACCCAGCCCCAAGACCACTTCCAAAACCATGACCGGTGCTGAACGGCGTCGCATGGTTGAAGAGCGCTGCCGGAGGTCGCCCGTCTGGCAAATCGTTCACTGGCTGGGATCCCTTCAACTGGCGCTTGTTCTTCTTGCCACGATTGCGATTGCCTGCGCAGTCGCCACATTCACCGAATCCGGTTTCAGCGCCAAAGTGGCCCAAGCCTATATCTACAAAGCCCCGTGGTTCATTGTCTGGCTGATTGTGCTCTGCGTTAACCTGCTCGCTGTCACCATCACCCGCTGGCCATGGGAACGCAAACACCTCGGATTTATCGTCACGCACTATGGAATCATCACCCTTCTCATCGGCGCGATGGTTGGTCTTCATACTGGATTTGAAGGCAATGTGACTCTCCGTATGGACGCGCCGCCAACAACCCGCGTCACCACAAGTCGAAGTGTCATCCAACTCGAAAGCCCGGCTGATAGTTACCTCTACCTGAAACCCTTTGATGCCGACCTTGCCAGGCCATCCGCCAAGCGCCCCCATGCTTTTCCTGTTCCTGGCATGGACCTCAAGATTGTGGCTGACGACTACGCGCCCAGCCTGATCAAAGTGCCGGTTCTTGTTCCATCCACCACGGCCGATGCGGCACCGGGCCTTTTGCTGCGTCTGTCGAGCAAGATGGCCTCACAAACGCTGGACGTTCCCCTTCATTTGTCCACAACCCCTGAACACGATTTTTTTGGGATGGCGTCTCTCAAGCTGCTCAAAGAATTGCCGCCCGCTTCTCCGGATGGGCCTTTGGAAACCCGGATGGTTTTTGCAAAGTTTGAAGCTGTCTCGGATGGTGGCCCCGAAAAATCCGGGGTGAGCCTTCGCTTGAGTGATGACGGCACCAAGCTCAGTATTTTTAATGCCGAGGGAAATGGCGCAACGTACTCACGGCAGGAAATCATGAAAAAGCCCGTGGCCGAAGCCGGAGCAACAATCACGGTCGAAGAGTATTGGCCGGACTTCGCCATGGTGGAAGGACGACCTGTCACACTTTCAGAAAACCCCAACAACCCTGCCGCCCTTGTACGGATCGCCACGCAGCCTGTGGACGCCGACCCCAAGCCGTCATTTGAAGCTGAAGTTCTTGGTGACACGGGAAATTATCGATTGATTCGCGCAGGAATTCCGTATGCCTCAGGCTCATTCAAGGCCGGGGATCGGTTTTCCCTTGGGTGGGCGGATTGGCAGGCGGAGATTCTGGGCGTTTCTTCGGCCTCGGTGATTGCCAATGAAGTGGCGCCTGGCGAAGTCGCTCCAAATGCAGGCGAGCCGACTCCTGGATTTCTCGCGAGGCTGGAGGGTCCTGATGGTCAGCGTGGTCCGGATCGCTGGGTGGAATCCGGAGAAATCACCTCGCTGACCGATGGCCAGAGTGTGGTTCGGATTGGATACGGTTTGGAAACCCGTCCGCTCCCTTTTTCGATTCGATTGGTAAAATTCGATGTTCCGCGGGATGAAGGCTCAGAGACTCCCTCCAACTTTCTTGCGACCGTGGAATTCCGGGACGCGAAGACGGGGGAAACCAAAACAGGAGTCGCCAAGATGAACCACCCGGCCAGTTTTCCCGGAACGCTTGCTGCCAATTTTACGGGCATTAACTACAAATTCTCCCAAGCCGAGTGGAATCCCCGGGACCTCACTCAGACCACACTTCAAGTGCTCTACGATCCGGGTTGGTTGCTGAAGTGGTTTGGATCCCTGATGATCTGCCTGGGGATCGCCATCCAATTTTACGGAAAGCCCAAAAACTGAATGTGCGGAATCTTTGGATTTGCCGGGTTTGCTGAGCACGACCTGCTTCCAAAGATGGGGCGTTCCCTGGTTCATCGGGGACCGGATGGCGAAGGATTTCTCGAAGATCCGGAGCACCGGTTTTTTATGGGAATGCGGCGGCTGTCGATTATCGATCTTCCGGGCGGAGCCCAGCCGATTTTTAACGAAGACCGCTCGCTGGCCGTTTGTTTCAACGGGGAAATTTATAATTACCGCGAGCTGCGTGCCGAGCTCATCGAAAAGGGACACTCCTTTACCACGCAGTCAGACACCGAAGTGATCGTTCATGGTTTTGAGGAGTGGGGAAAGGACTGCATCTCCCACTTGAATGGCATGTTTGCCTTTGCCCTGCATGACCTCCGCCGAGGCTCCACGTTTTTTGCGAGGGATCGCTGCGGACAGAAGCCATTTTATTATTTTCATCAGCAGGGAATTTTTGTTTTTGCGTCGGAGGTCAAGGCCATCCTTCAATGCCCCCGTGTGCCGCGAGCCTGCAACCTGGCCGCCATCGATCCCTATCTTGCCCTGCGATACGTGCCCGAGCCGCAGACCATGTTTGAAGGAATTTTCACCCTTCCTGCGGGGCATGCCGCTGAACTCACGGAAGAGGGCCATTTTCAGCAATGGCGGTATTGGGACATCTCTCTTCACGAGGGCCCTTATGCCAGCGAGACGGAAATTCTTGAGCAAACTGAATCGCTGCTTCGCGATGCCGTCAAGCTCACCATGCGCAGCGATGTGCCAGTCGGCGGCTATCTCAGCGCCGGTGTGGATTCCTCCCTCCTTGTCGCGCTGATGACCGACCACTCGAGCCAGGTGAACACCTACTCGATTGGTTTTAATTCCCCGGGGGACGAAACCCATGCCGCCGCGGAAACCGCCAGGCTGCTTGGCACAAATCACCATGAGGTCCAGTGCACCCCCGAAGACTTCAGCCTGCTTCCCAATGTGATCTGGCAAATGGATCGCCCGGTGGGGGATGCACTCATCATTGCGTTTTACAAGCTGGCGGAGGCCGCCTCCAAGGACCTCAAAGTGGTTATCAGTGGCGAAGGAGCTGACGAAATTTTTGGGGGTTATTCCTTTCACAATGTTATCCAACTCACCGAGACGTATCACCAGCTAGTGCCTGGTTTTCTTCACAACTCGGTGGCCATGCCAGCTCTTCGCGCGCTGCCTGTGGATTTCCTCAACCGCTTTTTTGTATTTCCTGCAAAACTTGGCAGAGAGGGCAAGGCGAGGTTGGTCGATTTTATGTGTTCCTACCGTCAGAGGAGCCTCTTCGCCAACTACATCGCCCTTAAAACGCTGTGGCCCCGCGAGGCGCGGAGTGCGCTCTACACCTCCTCCTTCAAACACCTTGCCACCGAGTCCTGGATCCCATCCGTTCGCGACCAGGGGGGACCATTCCTTGACCGGCTCCTAAAACTTCAATGGGATGAATGGCTGCAGGATTGGTGTGTGATCCGGCAGGACAAAAATACCATGGCCCACTCCCTGGAAGTGCGCCTTCCCTTCCTTGACCATCGTCTCATCGAGCAGGCCTTTCGAATCCCCCCCCACCTCAAAAACAATGGCTTCCGCGACAAAATCATTGAGCGGCAACTGGCCAAAAAACTCCTCCCTCCCCAGGTCACCAATCGCAAAAAAATCCCCTTCTTCCTCCCGATGGAATTTTTTTTCAACCACCCCCCCATCCGGGCACTCATCCACGACACCCTCAACGAGGACCAAATCCGGAAACGCGGTTATTTCGAGCCCTCTTACATCCGAGGTCTCCTCGAAAAAATGGAAAAACGTGAGTTTGTCCACCTGAAGCAAGTCATGTCTCTCGTGATCCTGGAGCTTTGGCACCGCGCCTTCATCGACACCCGCGCATGAACACCATTTAATAAGGGCCACCCCCCAATCCGTTTGTATGATCCACGGGCACCATGCAGGCGGGATGCCTGATTGCAGGGGAGGACCCCATGGGCGACGGGTTGGCGGGCGAGGGGTTTGACTACTTGAGGGAGGTTTTTCTTTCCCCCAAATTCTGACGCAGGATTCTGTCGAGCTCTTCGATTCCCTGGCGATTTTCATTCACGCCATGGCCTGAAGGCACGACTTTTTCGGAGACCGCGCTGGGCAGGTGGGAACTCCAGTAGGGAACGATGCCGTCCGAGCTGAGTTCGATCGGTCCCGGGATGCCGCGGTTCCCAATGATGGTGTGCAGGGGGATGGGATGGGCGAGTGGGAGATGGAGGATCGAGAGAAGAAGCGGGGAATCTGCGCGAAGGAAGCGGATACTGTTATTTGGCAATCGGAAAACCTCCCTGGCATCGTCCCGCATGGCACCCAGAAGCTGAAAGCTATTTTGTTGCAAGGGGGAGGCGGGCAGACGGATAAGGTTTGCAAAGAAGTTGGCGAGAGATCTGAGGGCCAGCGGACTCCCTCGGTGGGGGGTCGCCATAAATACCACCCGATCCACATCGGCCCGAGGAGTGAAATAAACGAGTTCTTTGACAGCCTCCTTGACTTCAGGATCCAGATCCAAATCACTGATGGAATGATCGGAAAATTGTTTCCACCACTTGTCGCCTGCCTGTCGAACCAGAAGGCTGGAAATCAAACCGCCCATGCTGTGACCGACAAGAACTTTTTCCTGCAGAAGCGGGCTGCGCGCGGTTCGGTTGAGAGTCTCATCATAGCGGGCGAGTTCGCTGCGAAGGATTGCCGTGGATTGCCAAACAGGCAGTCCGGTGGGGTAGGAGAAAAACCAAAACTGGTAACGGTGACGGATTTGCGGATCGGCTAGGAGGAGGTTCAGCGCCTGGGTCCAGGCTTCCGGGCGCGAGAGCAGGCCATGCACAAAAACAACCGGAATTTTGTTGGGGTCATAGGGTTGGAATTGAAGGAGCGCGGCGGTGTCGATCAGGGCATCCGTACGAAACATGGCTCCAATATCGATGGCCCGGTTTCTTCCGTGGCTGATCAGAATCGCCAGCGGCGCCGAAAAATCCGCTGCGAGAGGAACTTGGCGTTTTCTGACCTTCCAGGTCTCGTGATCGATGGCCTGGACAAATTGTAAGTGGGCCTCGGTGCCCGAGAATGTCAGCAGGGCTGTGACGGCCCACGCCATGCCGCTTGGAGGGATTCCTGGTTGTGATGAGAGAATGGGTGCTCCCTTGCGCATCCATGCGGTGTAGGGAACTCCGAAGCCGGGCCGGGTGATCCTCTCAAGTAATCCGCGTATTTGGATCTGCGCGGATGGGATCAGTTCATCTGCTGAGGCCGGATCAAAGAGCCCGTTCCCGGACTTGCGCACAACAACGGACCTTAATCCCGGGATCTGATTCAATTCCTGGGTTGCGAATTGGTTTTTCTTCAAAATTGTCACGACCTCGCGCACGGCGGCGTCATAGACGGTGACATCGGCAGGATTTTTGTCCAAAGCCCCTGGCAGAGCCAATCGGGCGGCTTCGAGAAAAGAGGACAATCGGAGCGACTCGTCCCTTATTTGAAGCCTTCCTCGTTCAAACCACTCCGAGGCGGAGGTTGGTTGGTTTTTTTGGATCTTTGCAAGCGCCCGTTGCGCAGCACGATCCGTGGGAGCAATTCGGGTCTGAACGGTCGAGCAGGCAGACAGGCAGACTGCGACAAGGCAAACGAAAGGAATCGATCTCATGGGATGGATGTTCTTCGTGAACAATTTATTTCTCGAGTGCCACAACCTGAACGGAAACATCCATGCTTTCGAAAGCATCGGATGGGCCTGACCAGGAACCGGAGAGCGGAGAGGCTTGGGCGTGATGGGGAGCCACGCCGACGGAGATATGTTCGTCCCCCGCAAGTTTATTGTTGGTGGGATCGTAGCCCTGCCACCCTGCCCCCGGGATGTAAATTTCCGTCCATGCATGGGTCGCGCCATGCTGGCCTTCTCCCATCTGCACGTAGCCAGTCACAAATTGTGCGGCAAGGCCCCAATGCCGTGCGGCTTCCATCATCAGAACGGCATAATCGCGGCAGGATCCGCTTCCCAAGCGAATGGTCTCGCTGGGCGATTGCACGCCGGGATCCTCACGACGGGAATATTGAAAGACCTCAAATATCCGTGTGTTGAGATTTTTTAGCAGTTCCAGGGTATCGATCAACTGACCTGGTTTATATAAGTCACCAAGCCATTCTCTTAACGTCGATCCATCCTGAGGGAAACTTGGAAGCCGGTACGGAACCAACCCGAGATGCTCGCTTTGAGGGTATTGAAATGGAAAGGACTTGGCATAGGGATCCACATGACAATCCACCAATTGCTCGTCATAGAGATCCACATCGACCTCACTGAAGATGCGCAATGTCTTTGCGGGTTCGGTGAAGGTGATCTTGGCCACTGAATTGCCATCAAGGTCGCGCACCCATCGGACCGAGGCTTTGGGTTGAATTTCCAAGCGGCCGCGGTCGATATGCACATCATGCCCTTCACGCGGTCTCATCAAGGCGCGATGAAGACCAAATGTGACTGGTTGGTTGTAGTGGTATTGGGTCTCGTGGGTGATGCGAATTTTTTTCATGGTGGGTCGTGCCGGTCAGGGAGTCCGTGAAGAGGATGTTTGGTACAATGCTGTGGAGATTTCCGCAAGGTTTGGCCCACGCATCAGCCCTGCCACGTCATACTCTCTGACGTGGCTTCCCATCCAAATCCAGCAAAAACTATTTTTGAGAGGCTTGAGCTGTGGAGGAACCCGCGAGGACTTTTTTGCAAGCCGAGCGTGCCAGTTGGCGGGCGTCATGGTCTGTCTGAAGCCCCGCCTTTTCCAGCAAAGCATCAATTGAAGAACCGGGGTCATTCGACCAAACCATGCCATAATCTTCTTGGGGGTCGTATCGGACGCCCATGGCGGGCCCGAATTTTTTATCCAGATCTATTCCCTCGCCCAATGCGGGTTGCCAATGAATGAGACGGTATTCGAGGTCAATTTCGTGTGTGACGAATCCTTCGCTCGTGACTTGGGCCGAGATTTCACCAAGGGGATCAAAAATCGAGGCATTGCTGCGTGGCGTGGAGGAGACGATATAAAAGCCAAATCGTCTGGAGTACAGCCGTGGCACAACGGTTTGTGGAGACATCGAGGGCCAGGCGATGATCTCCACCCCACTGGCTGCGTAGGATTCAAACAATTCATCAAAACCCATGTCATAACAAACCGCCATGGCAACCCGCCCAAAGTCAGTCTCAAAAACCGGAAATTCAGAACCCGGAATTTTTCCACGTTCCACGGATTCGCCGCCGGGGTCAGCCAAGCAGAAGACCTTGCGATAAATTCCCGCGACTTGCCCCTGACGATCAAACATCACAGCCACATTAAAAACCCGGCCATCTTCTTCAAGGAGGTTGAAGCTGACCACAAGATAGGTGTTGTGTCGGCGGGCCATGTTGCCAAGCGCAGTGTGGGCGGCACCGCTGAGAGGCACTGCCCGATCCGCCGAGGTTTCGCCGAAACGGGGGTTGAGAGAATTTTCGGGGAAAACCGCAAGGTCCAGGCCGCGGCCGTACTTTTTTGTGGCATCAATTGCCATTTCGTCCATACGCACACTGATTTCTTCCAGACGTTTTTCCAGAGTCTCATAGGGGCGGTCCTCAAATACTGAAAACAGGGTTGTTCCAATGATGACCTTGCGTGGTCCTGTGCTTTTTCGTGTGTTCATCTTAATTCTAGTTTCCTGCTGGTTTTTGATCCTTGAGGCCTTTGGGGTCAAATTTTTCTGCCCAAACGGTCACGGTTGGAGGGAGGTTGGTGAGGTGGTTGTCAGCGATCGAGAGCAGCCGGAGATTTTGTAGCCTGGCGATTTCAGCGGGCAGGGTCGTGAGCTCATTTTGATTGAGGAGGAGTTCCGTGATTGCGGTGCACTGGCCGATGGCAGGAGAAATTGTTTGGAGGAGCAGTTCGCCGAGGTCCCTGTCGCCGTAGATGTGGAGTTTGCGCAGCGCGGTGAGCACGCCAATCTCTTCCGTGAGGTTCGTGATCCCGGTTTCCTGGAGGAATAATTCCACGATGTGCCCATTTTCCACAACGGAGACACCCTCGACGGTTTTTGCTTTGAGGTTGTTTGCGTCGAGTATCGCACGCACGGCTTTTGCCTCTGGGTGGTTGGCCGGAAGAGTTGTGGTCATGCTCGGGGTGCCCGCTGTCTGCGGGGAAGGTGTCACTTCTGTCCCTGGGTTTGAAGTCAAGGCCTCGCTCAGTACGAGGAGAAATCCCTTGGCCAGCGCTTCCTCACCAGCCGGTGCGCTGGGATGAACTTCGGAGGGGTCTCGCGAGTATTCGGGAACGACCAGGTTGCCATTCTTCCAGTCGTCACTAAGAATGGCCTCCATGTCATAGAGCGGAGCTTTTCCTTTGACCGCCGCACGGATTTTTTCCCCAAATGCATGAGACTCCTCATTCTTCTCCGCGTGCTTGGGTCCTTTCATTCCACCAGTCGTATAAATCACTTTGGCATTGGGAAACTTGGTCTGCCATCCGGCCATTGCCTGCAAATACGGCTCGGCATCCTCAGGGCCAATGGTCGAATAATCAGTGAAAATAAAATCGACGGTTTTCCCAAATTCGTGAGGAGCCTCATTCAGGAGCTGATCGATCTCCGTCAGTCGTTTGGAAGGTGGATAAGCCGCAATCAGCACGTGCACCACATTGGTCTTTTGAAAGGCGTCCGCGGGGATGATGCCCAAATCACCGCCCTGCTTGAAGACATTGAATAGTTCGTAGGAAGAAACGATGTCGTAGCTCTTGTCTGTTTTGGCCAAAGCTCTCAGGCCCTTGAACATGTTTAGGCCGAAGGAACGACTCGCAAAGAGGATTTTCTTGCCCCTCAGGAGCTCCAGATCCGCAGGGGTGATCTGATCAAAGCGTTCCTGGATGGCCTTGGAATCAACGTAGGAAGGTTCTCCACCCCTGACGTTCAAAGATGAAATTAAAACGGTCAGGGCAAAGATTTGCCAGACCGCAGGGCTGATGAGTGGGCGCCAAAGAGGGGTCATGCTGAGCAGGGTTAGATTAAAATCGGTGGATCTTTGAAAAATCCGGAACCTTGGCAGCGTTTGAAACCTGGATATCAGGACCGTTGATTTCGGTCGTCATTTCGTAAAAGCGGTCCCCTCCGGCATCCGTTTGTATGGGGCCCGTTTCCACAGGTGAACCTTTCGAAGTCACCGTGGCTTCTTTCCAATCTGACGGAACATAGGCTCGCACGGTGGCCGTGCCGCCGGAGCTTTTGAGCTGAACGACATTAAAAAGGTATCCCTCCCGCCGGACATGGCTGACGTTGAGTTCCACATTCGGCGCTGGGGACACGATCTCAACCAGCGGTGTGCTGGGTGTGCCCTTTTTCACAAGGGTGCGGGGAACAGCCCGAAAGCTGAACGCTGGAAATCCCTCCTTGTTGAACAAGGTCTCGTGGGGGTTGTTATGCCACCCATAACTCACATTTGCAGGAGTTTTGATATCCGGATGGGAAAACACCACGGTGTCGCCGTCAATGGCAACATTCGCCCAAACCATTTCTCCGGATTTCCCCTCCATCACAAAGCCGGAAATCCCGTTTACAGAGGGTTCGTAAACCAGCCCGCCGCCAATATGACGGAACTTTGCCCGCACCTTATCGCCATCAATGGAGGCCTCGACCAATTCGGGGCCAGTGAAGACGGTTTCGGGTTTTCCGAAGATCCGTGCAAGCGCGGCGCCCGCCATCCTTTGGCCGGCTTCTTCCTTCATCGCCCAATGGGTTGTCGAATTTCCAAGGTCGAGGAAATTCACAAGCACACCGCGGCCCTCCGGACCGAAGTCCTGGGAGGCAAGGAGAAATTCCTCGTTCACCATGCGCGCAATTTCCATTGAGGGAAGAAGTGGAGGTGCGGTGGCGGTCTTCCGTGTGAGGGAGCCCCAAATAAAATAAAAATCCTGACCAAAGAGTTTTTGCCATTGTGCGACATTGGCCACAAACAGTTCCTTGTGTTTTGAGCCAGGACCGCTTTCCCCCTGATGCCACAACACGCCGCGAAAGGCCATCGGGGCCAGGGGGTGGATCAGGGCGTTGTAAAGAACCGCCGGAAAATCCGGAATGATAGAGTTGCTGCCCGGCCACCGTCCCTTGGGGTCTTTTCGCCATGCCGCCAATTCCGTCTCCAGACCTGCCCAGTCTTTGTAACTCAGTTTCGCTTTGGCAAGCTTCTGATCAGCTTCCTCGAAGGCCTTGCTGTAATTTGGGAGACCGGGAACCTCGGCAGCTGTGGCATCGAAGGTTTCTTTGGCCATCCAGGCGGTGAGGGGGGTGCCGCTCACGGCGACTTGCACCAACCCCACAGGAACTCCCAGCGTTTTGTGGAGGTCCTTGGCAAAAAAGAAGGCGATGCTCATGGTTTGCATCGAGGTGGCTTTGCTGAGAATCTGCCAGGACGCGCTGCCCTGAATCTGGGGGTCAAAATCGTCCAGTGGTGTTGCCGAGGAATATGTTGGCACATCGAAAATTCTGATCCCCGGATATTCGGCATCCTCGGAGTAATCTTTGAAAAAGGGATAATCAAAGGAGTCGTTGCGGAGGGGGCGGGCCATGTTGGATTGGCCGGCGCAGATCCAGACCTCTCCCACCAGAACATCATTCAGACTTTTTGACTCTGTACCGGCTTCAACGTTCAGGGACTGCCCTTTGGAGGAGGCCTCCAAGGCATCAAGATCCACCTGCCAGCGACCATTCTCATCCGCCTGTGCAGATTTTTTTTGTCCCGCAAAATTCACTGTGACGGATTGTTTGGGTTCAGCCCATCCCCAGATCGGTAGCGGTTTCTCTCGCTGTAAGACCATCCGGTCCTGGAAGATTGTTGCCAGGCGAAGCTCAGCATGGGCTGATGCCAAAAATCCACAAAGGGTGAGCAGGAACAAGGGAAGCAGTGGGAGGATTTTTTTCATTGGAAAGGAAATGTCAGGGAGTTTGTGGTGGGTTGAATGTTTCTTTCAGAATCAGGAGGAACCCCTTGGCCATCATTTCCTCCCCGGCGGGCAGGTTGGGGTGGACTTCTGCGGGATCTGCGGTGTATTCGGGACAGAACTGATTGCCCACCCGAAAATCATCACTTAGGATTGCACCCAAGTCATAAACAGGAACTTTCCCTTTGAGTTGCTCCCGCACCATGTCCCCAAAAGCCTGGGATGCCTCGTTTTCCTTCGCAAATTTGGGCCCCATGAACCCTGACGTCACTGCGATAAATTTCACATTGGGGTAAGCCGCCTGCCACCGCTCCAAGGTGGTTTTGTAAGTCTCAAATAAAGCAGGGGTTGCCGTGTGAAAATACACGACAACAACATCCACGGATTTCCCAAACCCATGGGGCCCCTCGACCAACAACTCATTCACCTCCTCCAGCCTCTTCGTGTGGGGATAATAGGTCGCCAAAAAATGCACAAACTTGGTTTTATCAAAGGCATCGGCCGGAATAATGCCCAAGTTCCCGCCTTCTTTGAAGACATTGTATCTCTCGTAAGATGATACCAAATCATACTTGCTGTCCTGCTTCGCAAGGGCCGTCAGCCCTTTGAGAAGATTTAAACCAAACGATCGGCTCGCAAGCAGGATGTTCTTTCCGCGCAAGAGCTCCATATCCTCAGCCGTGATTTGATCAAATCGCTCCTTGATGGCTTTGGAATCCACGTAAGGTGCTGGAGAGGCTTCTTCCACCGCCAAAGCTGAGGGCGCAATCAAATGCACTAAAGTTGCTGCTGCCAAAAGACACAGGGTCAAAGATTTGGGGAAAAACATCATGGTTTTAGGGATTGATTTTTTTCAGAAGTATTGCTCACACCTCCTCAAAGAATCAATCAATTGATTAATCGCTCTGAGGCGGATTTGCAAGCAAAACCACAAGCAGATTCGTTGGCGGTCTCTGATGGATTCAGGGTTTGACGCCCGTGAGAGGGTTGTTGCTGACAACCTCCCAGACGGTCTCCTGGAGGGCCCTGATGAGTTCGCCATCGACCTCGGGGTCGAATTGCTCCCACCCCTCTCCGTTGATCGTGGCGGGCAAACCGACGGGGCTTTGGCCGGTCAGTGTCGTATAAACAACCAGCGAGGTGACATATCCACCGATGGTGCCGTCATTTGGTGAATTATGGGGTAGGTCGGTGAAGTGATACCGGTCAGTATAAAAATTGATCAAACCAAAACTGGCGTCGAAGGGGACCCCTGTCGGAATCGGAAAGATTTTTTGCTTGGAGCGTGCTTTCGCAAAATACTCGGCATTTGCCTGACGGGTGAAGTAAGCCTCGATGCCAGGCAATTTCCCTTCTCTGATTTTTGTATCCAAGGCCGCAAGCACCTCTCCCCCGGGAATGAGTCGCACAGGGGTCGGAAGGTCTTTGTATTTCTCATTCAGCTCGGCGAGGAG
>JBGTAR010000160.1:0-7330 GCA_041749815.1 Terrimicrobiaceae bacterium | reverse complement strand
CCTGATTTTGCAAAGGTGCCCCGGGATTTTCAACCACAGGTCCCAAATCCATCGCAGTTGAGCAGCGACGACCTGTCCCGCATCGGAGAGTTCACCAATTGGTCATCTGATGCCACACCCGGCAAACCTCTGACTCAGCGCCGGTTTGTTTTTAAAGCCTATCTGGGGAGATACGCGGACGGAAACTGGCAGTCCACAGTGGCCATCCGGAATGGCAAAATTGCTGCTGGAAGTCTGCCGAACCTGCTTTATCTGATGACCAAGTGGTCAGGTGATCGCATTCAAACAAACGAGCGTGAGGTTGAGGCCATCCCGCTCGACAGTCCGGCGCTGTTGTCTGATCGGCCTCCGTTTGTGTTTATGACTGGAACGAGGGACTTCAAGCTCACTGATTCTGAAGTTGAAAACCTCAGGCGCTATCTGAGATCGGGAGGAGCCGTCTGGGGAGATAGTTCGGTGCCAGGCCAGAGATCGGCATTTGACACCGCCTTTCGCAGGGAAATGAAACGGGTTCTGGGCGAGGCAGCATCAGCGTTTGAATCCCTGCCTGCCGATCATGCCATCTTCACTGCAGGATATTTTTCGCGATTGAAGGAAGCCCCGGCGGGTCTCAATAATTACTGCGAGTCCGTGGATGTGCTTCGATGGGGTGGCGAAATTGCGGTGATTCACACGCGAAACGATTATGGGGATATGTGGCGGGTCGGCTTGGATGAGAAGGGGGACGTCGATCTCTCAAAAACCGCGCTGGGGGAATTTGTGGCAACCGACCCGGCACTCTGGTCACATCGCGGCGTTTATGTCCGAAACCTTGAGCCGCCCGCCGTGAAACAATCCTTCGAGTTTGGAATCAACGTGGTTGTCCATCTTCTGACGCGATGGGAGAACCGCACGGCAATGAGCAAAAAGCTCTGACGGCGCGCATCAATCGACTTCCAGCCGAAAATAGGATGCCGCATTTTCATAAGAAATGTTTGCGACCATATTGCCCACCAAATCAAAATCCGACGGAAGTTCGCGATTTTCGATCTCACGTCCGAGCAGATTGCAAAGAATCCTGCGAAAGTATTCGTGGCGCGGGTACGAGAGAAAACTGCGCGAGTCGGTGAGCATGCCAACAAAGCGAGACAGCAGGCCGAGATTTGAAAGGGCGTTGATTTGCCACTCCATGCCTTCACGTTGATCCAAAAACCACCATCCGCTGCCAAATTGGATTTTGCCCGCGGCAGGGCCCTCTTGAAAATTTCCAATCATCGAAGCAAAGACATAATTGTCGGCCGGATTCAGATTGTAGAGAATTGTTTGTGGCAGAGATCCATCACTATCCAAGGCATCCAGATATTTGGAAAGGGCCTCGGCTTGGGCATAATCGCCGATCGAATCAAAGCCGGTGTCCGGCCCAAGGGCCTTGGCGGCCCTGGTGTTGTTGCCACGCATGGCCCCAAGATGGAGTTGCTTGGTCCATCCTCGTTTCACATCCAGATGCCCAAAATAAATCATCAAAAATCCTGCAAATTTATCCGTGTCTTCGGGGGTGGCCTTTTTGCCACCCAAAGCTGCTTCAAAAATCTTTCGGGCCTTTTTTTCGCTCGCAAAGCGCGAGGGGCATCGGTTGAGACCATGGTCGGACAGCCGTCCACCAAGATCATGAAAGGCCTGGTGACGCACATCCAAGGCGTCAAGAAATCCTACAAAGGACGAGCAATCCGTGGTGCTCGCCTGCTCCAACCCGGCAAGCCATGCCGTTAACTCGGTGGGACGGTCGACCCGGAGAGCCTTGTCAGGACGAAAGGTGGGGTAAACTTTTGTGAAGGCCTGAGCTTCCGTCGTGAGCAACTTGTGAGCTCCAAGATCATCTGCAGGATCATCGGTCGTGCAAACCACACGCACTCCGAATCGTTCAAGCAGGCTCTGAACCCGGAAATCCGGGCCGGCAAGCTGTTCATTGGCACGCTCCCAAATGGCAGGGGCACTGGATTCTGTCAAAAGGTCGTCAATTCCGAAGGTGCGCAGGAGTTCCAGATGCGTCCAGTGGTGAAGCGGGTTGCGGAGGGTTTGCGGAACAGTTCGCGCAAACTCCATAAACTTTTCGTAGGGAGTGGCGTCGCCGGTACAATATTTTTCAGCAACCCCGTTGGAGCGCATTGCCCGCCATTTGTAATGATCTCCCGCAAGCCAGATTTCAAAAAGATTCTCGAAGGATCGATTTGCAGCAATATCCGCAGGTGGCAGATGACAATGGTAGTCATAGATCGGCTGCGGCTTTGCAAAGTCATGGTAGAGACGCTTGGCGGCGTCTGAATGCAAAAGGAAGTTGTCGTCGATGAAAGTTTTCATTCACATCGCACCGAGCTCAGCGTTCCTCGATGGGCACGTAAGGGCGCTCGTTGGCTCCGGTGTAAATCTGACGGGGACGGTAAATTTTGCTCTTCGGGTCATCAATCACTTCCTTGAAGTTGGCAATCCAGCCCGGCATGCGGCCGATCGCAAACATGACTGTGAACATTTCCGTGGGAATCTTCAGGGCCCTCATAATGATTCCGCTGTAAAAATCCACATTGGGATACAATTTGCGTTGCAGGAAATATTCATCCTTGAGGGCGGTTTCTTCCAGCTTCTGTGCAATATCGAGGAGGGGGTCGTTGACATGAAGTTTTGCCAGCACGGCTTCACACTTCTCTTTGATGATCCGTGCTCTTGGGTCGTAATTTTTGTAAACACGATGACCAAATCCCATCAATCGGGCTCCCCCTTCGCTGGTTTTAACTGACTCAATAAACCGGCTGCCGTCATCTCCATCTTCGCGGATCTTGCCCAACATCTCGAGCACTGCTTGATTGGCCCCCCCATGCAGCGGTCCCCACAAGGCACAAACCCCTGAGGCTGCACTGGCAAACAAATTCGCCTTGCTTGACGCGACCATGCGCACTGTGGACGTCGAGCAATTTTGTTCATGATCCGCGTGCAGTAGGAAAATCTGGTCCAAAGCTGCCACGGCTGAGGGATCCAGATCAATGTCGGCATTCGGCATTGAGAACATCATGTGCAAAAAGTTGGCCGTGTATTTGTACTCCGGTTTGGGATAGATGATCGGCAGACCCCGGGACTTCCGGTAGGCAAAGGCCGCAATGGTCCGGACTTGGGATATCAAACGTCCCGCGTGACGCAAAAATTTGTCGGGGTCATAAGGGCCTGACAACTCGCTTGTGAAACACCCGCAGGCATTGATCATTGATGACAAGATGGCCATCGGATGAGAGTCCGGAGGAAAGCCCTCAAAATGATATTTCATGTTCTCATGCAGAACCTGGTATTCCGTCAGCAACCCTGAAAAATCGCGGAGGTCCTGACGTTTTGGCAGTTCTCCATGGATCAGCAGCCATGCCACTTCAATGAACGTGCTTTTGACCGCAAGCTCCTCAATCGGATACCCTCGGTAGCGCAAAATACCTTTTTCGCCATCAATAAAGGTGATCGAGCTCTCGCAGGATCCGGTGTTTCCAAACCCATCATCAAAGGTGATCATTCCGGTCTGATCCCTCAATTTTGCAATATTGATCCCACGTTCACCCTCCGAGCCGGTGATCACAGGGAATTGGGTTTCTTCGTTGTTATGAGTCAGGGTGACAGTGTCAGACATGGTTATTTTCGGGTTTGAAAACCCGAGTGTATAGGAGTTTCGACGGGAGTCACTTGCAAACCATCGCCGCGATCAATTCTCCCGGGAAAGATCGCAGGAATACGCGGCAAACCCCGCTCCAAAAGCCGTGAGCCAGAGATTTTTGTCGGTGGACGGACCATTCTTGAGGCGGGTCTCCATCGCAACCATCACAGAGGGGCTGCTCATGTTGCCATAGTTTTTCATCACATGTCTGGTTTCATCCAGATGATAGCCGGGGAGGGCGACCTCCAGGGCTTCGATGACGTCTCTTCCTCCGCTGTGCGCCAGGATTTGGTCCTGCCCATTGGCTGTTTTCTCGTAAAGGGACCGTACGGCTTCCGCAGCCAAACCCGGCACGGACTTGTCCAGCTTGTTGCGGAGTTGCCCTCCCTCATTGACGAAGCGAATTTTTTCTCTCTCCTTGGGAATGTGCAACGAATGAAAGTTGTCGGCGCGCCAGGCATTTGCTGCACCGTTGGATCTCCAAATGGCAGCCGAGGCCCCGTCACCAAACAAACAGGCACTCACTGCCACACCCGGGTCATCACAGAGGAAAAAGGCAGCCGAGGAGACCTCAACGGCCACCGTGGCGACCACGGCGTCGGGGTGGGCTGCCAGGAAGCAATGAGCCGCGTGCATGGTGGGAATTGCTGCGCCACAACCCAGCCCGGTCACATCGTGCAAAACAACATCCGGGCGCAGCCCCGCGATCTCTGCCACGTGACTTGTCACCCCGGGACACAAATATCCAGTGCAGGTGCAGAGAAACAGGGCGTCTATTTCGTTGGGGGTTATCTTTGCTGCCGCCATGACCTTCTCGAGAGCCGAGGATGCCAACTTGGGGGCCTCTGCTTCAAAGGCCTCATTCAGTCCCTGGGCATCAAGCCCAAAAACCCGGGGAGGCTCAATGGCAAAATGCCTCGTTTCAATTCCGGAATTGCCAAGAAGCACAGTTTCCAAAATCCGTGCGCCGCGACGGGTAACTTTTTGCATGGCGGGACTGGAGCGAATCATCTCCCAGACTTCAGGTTGTGTCAGGCGATGGCCGGGAAAGGCACTGGAGATGGAATCAAGAACCATGTTTTTTTGGGTAAATATTTAACGCAAGAGATTGAACACCGAACCAAGAGGAATCATCCCACTGCGGATGCCGATGCTCAGAAGGAACTGTCCAGAGGGATGCGTCAAGAAGGGATGTATCAACGTTGCGAGTTGGATACGGGTTCGGAAGTGGCGACGGCTTCGTGAGTTGAGTCGTTCAACAGCCGTTTTCCAAGTCATTTTCCCCGTGCTGAAGCCCACCATTTCTTCAACAGCAATATGGGCTCCTTCAAATGCCATGGACATCCCATTGCCCGCAAACGGAGGAATGATCACACGGGCATCTCCCACGCTCGCGGCAGGACCGTGGCTCTGCCAACCGGGCCGAAATGCCGAGACGCCAACCAGACTCCCGGGGACTTGCGTCGCAGACTTTAAGCGAGCGGCAAGTAACGTCAGCTTGGCTGCGGAGACAGCCTCAACCAGCAAATCGTCCTTGCGGGAGATTTTGAGTGAGCCCGCTGGAAAAAGACCACAGGCATTCACCCGTCCCCCCTCCAGACGACAGAGTCCTAAATAGGCCCCTTGCCCCATGTGCATCTCCAGGTCGGCATCAAGCGCCAGGCCATCATAGTGGGCTTTCAAACCCACAGCGCCTCCTCTGGATGCTGGACGGCCGCCACACCATAAGAGACCATCGCGGGGCTCTTCAGGCAGACGGGAATTCTCACAGATCTTCACTCCAGTCTTGGCCAAAACTGTTTTCATCCTCAGGTCCAAAGTATGCCGCGAAAGGGCAAGCGCAGGTTTTGGCAATCGAGCATTCAGGATTCGCCCATGGGCACGGTGCCATGACATGGTTTCAAGCCGGAGGGCATCCGACAAACATGGCAGAACTCCCAACTGATCAAGGACCTGATCGGAGACTCCAGAGATAAATTCTCCGCAAACACGATGACGGGGATATGCCCCCGCTTCGTGGAGTTCCACGGGCACAGAGCGTGCACTTAACCCGAGCCCAACCGAAAGGCCAGCCAGTCCGCCCCCGGCAATTGTGATCAATCTCGCCATGCCATGAATCTCAACGTGCCCCGCCAGTCAATGGTTTCGGAAATTGTCCACTCCCCGCCAAGGCCAAGCAGCGTTTTCAACTCGCCCGGCAAAAACCCGGCACGAATGCTCGCGCGCATATCGTGCCTGGTGACACTTCCAACAAAGGGAATCAGCGGAGAGCAAAGCCAGAGGCTTGTCATCGATCTGAGAGGTTCGACAAACAGCAGCAATCGACGATGCCTGAGAAGTCCTCCCAATTGTCCCAGCCCATTCTGATCAAAATGATGAAGAATCAACGCCCCCACCACCGCGTGCTGATAGCAGGCAGACAGGGACTCAAAAAAATCCCCCTGAATCCAATGCACTCCTTGAGGAAGGTTGACGGGAGCCGGCGCAAAATCCAGTCCTGTGACCTCTGAAAACTTTTGCCCAAGCCGCAAGGTCAAATGGCCTTCGCCAGCGCCGAGCTCTGCAATCGACAAGATCCCAAGGGGGCTCCTTCCAAGCTGCTTTTCCACCCAGATGGAATTGCCCAAAAACCAATCAAGAAATTGGAGGTCTTTCCGGCTGCGCTTTGCCCGTGGGTCATCGGGTGACAACGCATCCAATATCTCGGGGACAATCACCCGTGAAGGAATCCCTCCAAAAATCACGGGATGAGACTTGCGGGCCAAATCCTTCAGGCACCAAGCAACCAGATAAGGTTGCCATGACTTGGTCGGATTTTTGTGCAAGGAAAATCAAAATCCCCGGAAAACACATTTTTGAGCATCTCGTCCTTGCCCTTGCTATTCACCAGAAAACACACCTGACGAGCGGCATTGAGCAGGGGATAGGTCATCGTGATCCGGTTCGTTTCAAACTTGGGAACATAATTTGCAGCCACCCAGGCGCTGGCTTCCTGCAGAGCGGTTGTGCCGGGAAAAAGCGAAGCCGTGTGCCCGTCATCGCCCATACCCAGAAGTACCAAGTCATGGCGGTAAATGGGGGCTTCTCCAGCCTGCTGCCTGAGAACGGCCTCATATGCGGAAGCGGCGACATCTGGACTGTCCTCGCCGCGGATTCGCAGAATGTTCTCCGCAGGGATTGGCGCATGATCAAAGAGAGACTCTTTTGCCATGCGATAGTTGCTCTGTGCGTCACCCGGAGGAACACATCGCTCATCACCAAATGTGAAGATCCACTTTTTCCAAGCCGCATGGGTCTTTGCGAGGGCCTCATAGACGGGACGAGGTGTGTTGCCTCCGCTGAGGGCAATGCGGAAGACTCCACGTTCAAAAATGGCCGTGTCTGCAGCTCGTTCGATGAGAGCCTGAGCGTCGCGGAGGAAGTTGTCGGAGTGAATGATTTCTGGGTGCATGATTTTTACATTAGCTTTACCGGCACAGAAAACTCTAACCGACCACCCCCCCATGAGAAAGAGGAAACCGTGACGGCCGTCAAAGATGCTTTTCGGACATGCAGCGCGTCCGAGGACTCCATCCCAAGAATCCATGAAATCGCCTCCCCAAAATCCGGCTCATGCCCAACCAGAACCACCGAAGACAAATGCCGGTAGGCATCCAACTCTTGAAA
>JBGTAR010000159.1:0-11241 GCA_041749815.1 Terrimicrobiaceae bacterium | reverse complement strand
CCGGGCTTGTTGGCAGGATCCGCAAGGGAACCCCCGTGATCTCCATCTCCAATTCGGCCTCTCTCGATGAGGCCATCAAGGCGCTTCAGACCGAATGACGGCTCAAGAGCTTCGCACACTCAAAACCGACCCCGCGGAGCTAAGCAACTCGCTGCGGGCCCTCTGGAGCGATGCCCAGGGAGCATGGGAAGCAGCTCATAAGTTGGTGCAGGACGACGCCTCCAGGGAAGCCTCATGGGTTCACGCGTATCTTCATCGCAAGGAGGGTGAGGAGGACAATGCCCAGTACTGGTATCAAAGGGCGGGACAACCTCCATTTGAGGGCTCCTTCGATGATGAGTGGCAGCACGTGGCCGGAAAATTGCTTTAAAAAATCCGGGGCGCTCCTTCTTTGAGGACTTGGATGCGGTCCATGAGGTTCATCTCCCTGGCCCGTTGGAGCAGACGCGCTGGCGGCTCACTCAGCGGCTCATAGCTGAGGCGGAACGTGCCAAAATGCATGGGCACCATGGTCTGGGCCTTTAACTCTACAAAGGCTTGGAGCGCTTCCTCAGGGTTCATGTGAACGTCGCGCTTCGTGGGTGCGTCATAGGCCCCAATGGGAAGCAGGGCAATTTCGATGTTCGAGCGTTCGCCAATTTCACGAAATCCATCGAAGTAGGCCGTATCGCCGCAGTGAAAAACCGTGCGTCCGGCATATTCAATCAAAAACCCCCCGAATCCACGGTGACTGTCATGCAAAACCCGGGCACCCCAATGCCTGGCGGGAGTGAGCGTGATTTTCAGGTTTCCATGTTTGAAGCTTTCCCATGACTCCAGTTCATGAACCCGATCAAAACCGAGATTGTGAACGAGATTTCCCACATCTTTGGGAACGGCAATGGGCTGCTCGCTGGCAACGGCGCGCAGCGTTTTCCGGTCCAAGTGATCAAAGTGGGCGTGGGTCACCAGGACAAGATCCACGGCGGGCAGGTCCCGCAATTCCATGCCGGGGTGGCGGAGACGTTTGACAATTTTCAGCCACTTGGCCCAGTTCGGGTCAAGGAGCACGCTGTGCTCGGGGGTTTGGATCAGAAAAGACGCATGACCGATCCAAGTGATGCAGAGCTGACCGGTCTCGAGCTTCGGAAATATCGGACGATCCTTTTTGCCAGCCCGCTTCGCAAACATGGAAGGAATGATGACCTCGGACAAAAAGTTGCGCTCGCTCCAGCCCCGTCCGAACTCCATCTTGACATGATTATCCGGCTGTTTTTTTGGTTTGGTTGGTCTTCCTGTCATTTCCTATCCTTGACGCGAGAGCCACATGCGGCCATCAAAAGAGATATCATCCTATGTCCGCAGGCGAAAAGCAACTTTTGCGCAATCAGATTCGAGAACTCCAGTCCGAATATACGGAGGAGGAAATTCTCAAATCAAGTGCCGCCATCCGCCGCCACTTGGAAGAATTTCCCTCTTTTCAAGCCGCCTCCGTGGTTTATGCCTATGCCCCGCTGAACGGCGAACCGGACTGGATTCTGAATGGGCTCCCCCCTGATAAAATCTACGCTTTTCCGCGTCTCACCGGGCGCCACGTGGATTTTATTGTGACAGAAAACCTCTCAGAAATGACCCGCGGAGCTTTTGGAGTCATGGAGCCACCACCGGGCCCACCTGCTCCGCCGGCTGATTTGATTCTTGTTCCCGGCCTGGCCTTTGATGTGCACGGCAACCGCCTTGGCCGAGGACGGGGGTTTTATGATCACATTCTCAAGACGTTTCCCGGCTACCGGCTGGGAGTGACTTTTTTAAAACAGCTTTTTCTTTCTGTGCCTTTTGATCCCCACGACGAGGCTGTTCTCGCCATTCTTACAGAAAACGGCGTGCAGCTTTCCGTTGGTGGAATGGCGCATCATCGACACTGAGCAAGATCTCCGGGTTTTCGCTGCTCAGATCGAGTTTGCTGATAAAAAGTTTGAGCAGCAAGAGGGAGGCCACGGCATCGCAGTAGGCGTCGTGCCATCGAAAGCCGGGGATGGCATTCATCAGCCCGTCCAAAAGACCATAGTGGACGACGAGGTCTCCCAGAGTGTGGGAGGGCAGGTCGGGGTCGATGGCCCGGAAAAGCTTCAAGGTATCGACCCATGGACCAAACCCATGAAATGGAAACGCCCTCAAAAACCGTTTTTCGGTGGAGGCTCCATGAGCCACCACCCAGCGCCCGCTGAGCACGGATTTAAATTTTGGCCACAGCTCGTGCATGGATGGCGCCCCTTCAAGATCAGCATCCGTGATTCCATGCACCTTGCGAGCCCGCCATGTCACTGGTTCAGGACTGGCAATCAGGGACTGAAATCCCAAGTCCAGCCGCAGGTCACCACCAACCAGCACCCCCAGCCCGACTTGCACGGGAACGTCGGTGCCACCAGGCCGAACGCCCGCACTCTCAAAGTCAATGGCTGCAAATTCGGTTTCCTGGATGATCGCCATGGTGGCCCCATCATGCAGAAATCTGGCGGAAAGAAAAGATTGCTGCTGCCTCTGTTTCTCCTAGCGAAGCGGGGGTTTCTCGGGCATGTTCTCGGAGATGAAGGCCTACCGGCGGGCGGCAGTCGCCTCAACATTTTCACCAACCCACCTGGCGGTTCTAGCGGAGGCTGATTCTTTCGTGAAAAAAGTCGGTTGCGGGCTGGATGTTTTGCATGCTTCCGAGAGGAGCGTTGAAAAAGAAAAGCGGTTTCTGGAATCCTTCACCACCCTGAATGGCAAACCCAAACTCCATTGGGTGCCGGGCGAGAATCCTGGTGAGGCCTTGCTGCAGGCGGCACGAAGCAACGGACACGATCTTCTGATTGCCGGAGCCCTTGAGTGCGAGCCAGGCGAGGACGCACGCGCCTTCACGGGAAGTGTGGCAAGGCGCCTGCTGGGAGAATCCCCCTGCGATATTCTTCTTCTTCCCCGTCCCACGGAGGGTGCCCCCACCATTGAGAATGCCTTTTTTGCAGTGGAACCTGGCCAAAATATTGCGGCCTTCGTGCTGGAGGCTGCCGCAGCACTGGGTTTACAGAAAGTGACCCTCGCCGTCGCAGAAACCCCCTTTGCTGCCGCAATCGCCGCCTCACGTGGGGAAACCCCCATTGATCCCGTGAACTGGGCCGAGGAAACCTGCGAGTTAATCGAAAAGGCTGGCATCGAAGTGGAGGCTCTCCACATTGGCTCAAACACCGGGTTCGGCCTGTGTGATGCGGTTCAAGGCTTCGGCGCAGACCTCATGATCGTCCAAGCCAAACGCGCAAATGGTAAAATCGTCCTGCCAACCCACTTGGATTGGCTCCGTCAGGTCATCCCCACCAGGCTCTTGGTTTGCTGCGAGGATTGACTGAGGCCGTTTGGAAGTTTACAGAAAACCCATGCTAATGAACACACGGTTGGCAGTCTGGCTTTGTGTAGTGTTCGGATTAGGGGGAGGGATTTCCCGGGGCTTCAACCCTGCGGAACAATCCTATTTTTTTGCCTCCGTTTCTGCAAATGGATCTTCCAGCACCCTCTCCAAAATTTTTCTTGCGCCACTTGGAACCCAGTCGATGACAACAGTCCCAGGAGTCTCAAAACGAATCGTCGTCTGCCGGGGAGATGCTTATTGGGCTGTGAACACTGCGACATCAACAAGGCTTTATCGCATTTATCGCAGCAGCTCAATTGGGGGTGGCGTCCAAACACTGAGCACAATAAGCGGGCAGTCTGCCTTCCTTGAGACCGATGGTGAGGTTGTCTATTGGTGTGTGCAGTCGCCAACCAGCTTTGTGATCTGGAGGATTAGTGGCAGGGATGAGGTTCCCAACTATGCGGGGGGGATCTCTGGTTTGGCTCGTTTTTTGGTTGTCGATAACCAAGATGCCTATGTGGGCTCGGATCGTGTGGCCGGGCAACCTCAAACTGCCACCGTTCATCGATTTCAAATCGGCACCAACCTCTCAAATCCACTTCTCAACGTCCCAAACAGCCAAATCAAAGGCATGCAGGTCGATGCCGGCCATCTCTGGACGATGGTCAAGACTTCTCAAGCGGGAACCCCCGATAGCGTCTCAGTTCGCCGCAAGCCAGTTGGTTTGCCGAGCATGACCGCTGAAGTTGTTCAGACGATCGCCGGCGAGGCTGGACAACTGTCAGCTCACAACGGACTTGCGGTCTGGTCCGCCAAGCCTGATCAGCAATCAAGCTATCGGCTATTTCAGTGCGCTGTCGGAGAATCTGTCAGATCGTTCTCCGGAACTGGTCCAGCCACATCGGGGGGCATTTATTTGAACGGATGTTTTGGGTTGTGGTGGGGCACCGAATCCGGTGGCGTCAAGGCCCTTGCCTTTGACCCCTTCGATGCGGAGTTCGGCTTCAGTGAACTTTACCCGGATGCCACAGCCGTTGATGCTGTGGGATTGGGCGATGATATCTGGCTGGGCCTGCAAACCGCTACTGAATCCAAGATCCTCAGATTCGAGGCCCATGCCAACGGACTTTGGCCCACCAAAGTGATTCAAAGACAGGGACCGCTCCCCGCTCTGGCGGCTGGAGCCTGGCATCTTTTTGCTGTGTCTGAGACGCAAATCCATGTTGAGGACGAGACAGGACGCAGGGAGTCCAGACCGATTTCCGGATTTTCGGGCATTCAAATCGCCATCGGAAACTCAGGATCAAAGGATTTCTTCTTCGCCGCAAATCTGTTTATGAATCGCAAACTTTTTACCTCACCTGCCTCGGGGCAATCGCTTTTGGAGCTCTCCGGCAGCCTGATCAATAACCCGCGCGATTTTTTCCTGTGGAATGACAATCTTTGGTTGAGTGCCGGAGAGCCAGGTTCAAGGTCGTTGTTTTCTCGCGAACTATCGAGCGCCGTAGTCGGGGCCTATGGCCAGCAGCATCCCGATCCCACAAAAATTCGGGAGTTCAAGGGGCGCCTCGTCTTCGAGCAGTCGGGGGATGATCCTCAGAACCCAACCGGGCGTTTGACGATTGCAAGGACTAGAGATCAGGCAATCGAAGTTATCGCGGACGGAAATTTTAGTTCTCTCTCTGGAGCCACTGACATTTCTCAAGGTTGGCTGCTTTTCAGCAAGTCCTCGGACGATTCAGCGCTTTATGGATTCGATTTGGCAGGCGCGGAGCGGACTTTTTGGCATCCCCTCCCTTCAGACATCACACCCGAAGTTCTCACTTGGGGAAACTGGAAAGGATCACTCCTTTATGATTACCAACTTCCAAATGGAGACCGCCTTCTCGCAAGCCAGCGCATCAGAGACGGCGGATCATCTGCCGCACTTCTTGAGGCGACTCAAATCCAGAGGGGAGTCCCCACAAGGGGAGGCTTTGTTTTTGTGGCCACAGTCGGCGGCAATGAGAAAATATTCCGAATTAACCGCCCGGATTCCCCCGCGACGGAATTGGCCAATCTTACCGCTCAAGGATTCTCGAATGTCAGAAATCTTCATGCTCACGGGGATTTTGTGTATGCGGTGGTGGACCATGGCAACATGGAAAGGGTTTTAAAGGTGGGGGGTGCAGTTTTTCAGGATGTGCCGCCACCACCCGGAGGCGTGCAGCGGTTCCTCAACTTTGGAGGCTCTCTTCTTGCGTTCACCTCCGGGAGCAATCCCATTTTCCGCCGAGAGGGATCCTCCTGGCAAATCATCGATGGCAGCCCATTCACTGATGCCAATGATTTCACCGAGGCCTTTGGCAGTCTGTTTTTCTCGGCAAGGTCCGAGGAGGGGCGGTCGCTTTACCGAATGACGGGAAATGATTATTCAAAACTCGCATCGCCTGCACCGGAAACACCCTGGGGATTCAACCCGAGGCGCCTTGTTTTGCATCAAGACCGATTGTTTTTTGCCGCGAATGATGCAAATAACGCACGCCAGCTTTGGGAGTACGACCCGGTCACTCCACCTCAAGGTCAGCTTCAACCCTTTGACTCCTCTGTCGGCTTACTGCTCTACCTGAACCCCATTGAGGATGGTCCTCAAAATATCCAGATTTCGACAACCACACTGCTCGAAAACCTGCCGCCTGGATTTTTGGTTGGAAATTTGACGGCGGATGATGAGGCTGGAACAGAGGGAATTACCTTCCAAGTCTCAGGCGGCCAGCCGGCTGATCAGTTCGCCATCAATGGGTCCGGACTTCTGCTCAATCGCCCAATAGGAGCATGGTGGATGAACCAAGGGGTTGGAATCCTTGCGACGAATGCCGTTGGCATTTCGAACAGGAAACAGTTCAGCTTTCAGGTGATCGACAATCGGCTGGCTTGGATCACGGACAATTTCCCCAATGACTCAGGGGATCTCCTTGTCACCGGAAACGATCGTGATCCAGACGGTGACGGGATTCTCAATGTGATGGAGCGGGCTCTCGGCCTGGATCCCAAGCGCTTTTACCGCAGTGGCGAGCGGTTTTTTCTCCCACAAATCCATTTCGTCACCGAGGAGACCAATCCCGATGTTCAATTTGTGGAACTTCGTTTTCGATCTCCCTTGTCTATTCCCTCAAGAGTCTTTTACGAGGTCCAAGCCTCGGAGAATCTTGGCACATGGAATACCCTCGGAGTCATCATGGTTAATTTTCAAGGTGAAGTTGTCTGGACTGGCACCCAAGACTCCTTCGATATGGAGATCAACCTTGCAGGGAGCTGGCGCGAGTTCCGCGTAAGGGACACCATCCCGCAAGAGCTCTCCACTCAGAGCCGCTTCCTTCGCCTGAAAACGAGACAGCTTATTGATGTTCTACCAATGAATCTGCGGTCCCCTGACCAATGACAACCCGATCATGTCGCTGCGGGTTCGGGCTCGGCTTGGGCTTCTTTGCCAACAAAGACGAGTTTTTCACCACTTCGGGAGACCTTGATCGTTTCGCCGGGCTTGATGTTTCCACGGAGGATTTCTTCAGCCATCGGGTCTTCGAGATAACGCTCAACCGCACGGCGCATTGGACGTGCTCCGTATTGGGGATCGTAACCTTTTTCGATGAGGAAGTCCTTGGCGGATTCGTCGAGGGCGATGGCAATATTTTTGGTCTTGATCCGTGCGGTGACTTTTTCGATTTCCAAATCGATGATCCGCACGAGGTCGGGTTTGGTGAGTGTGTGGAACACGATGATGTCATCCAAGCGATTGAGGAACTCGGGCTTGAAGACCCGCTTGGTTTCCTCAAGAATTTTGTCACGCATGGTGTCATGACTTCCATCCAGCGTGGGAGCTCCAAAGCCGAGGGTGGTCTGCTTTTTGATCAGTTCCGCACCGACGTTTGAGGTCATGATGATGATCGTGTTCCGGAAATCGATTTTCCGGCCGAGGCTGTCTGTGATTTTTCCTTCCTCCAGAATTTGGAGGAGGAGGTGCATCACGTCGGGATGGCCTTTTTCAATTTCATCAAAGAGGACCACGGAATACGGGCGACGACGGACGGCTTCGGAGAGTTGACCACCTTCTTCGTAACCCACATAACCGGGAGGAGAACCAATCAGCCGGGAGGCTGTGAATTTCTCCATGTATTCGGACATGTCGATTTGGATGAGGGCATCCCCATCGCCAAACATAAATTCGGCGAGGGTGCGGGCCAAAAAGGTTTTGCCGACGCCGGTGGGTCCAAGGAAAATGAAGGAACCAATCGGACGGCGGGGATCCTTGAGATCCGCGCGGGAACGACGAAGCGCCTTGCTGATCGCGATAACCGCTTCCTCCTGACCGATGACCTTGTTTTTGAGGTCGCCTTCCATGGCGAGGAGTTTTTGGGTTTCGGCCTGCTCCATCCGGGAAAGAGGCACGCCGGTCCATTTTGAGACGACATGCATGATGTCATCTTCCGTGACCACAACTTCTTTCTCTTCCTTGCTGGCACGCCATTCGGAAAGAATGGTTTCCAACTTTTCTTTGGCAGTTTTTTCGTCATCGCGCAGCGACGCCGCTTTTTCAAAGTCCTGGGCCTTGATGGCCGCTTCTTTGCTGATCCGGATGGTTTCGATCTCGGCTTCGATATCCTTCACATTCGGAGGACGGGTCATTGACTGGATGCGAGCACGGGAACCGGCTTCATCCATCACGTCAATGGCTTTGTCAGGCAGGAAACGTCCAGTGAGGTAACGGTCAGAGAGTTTGGCGGCAGCCTCCAGGGATTCGTCCAGAATGCGGGCCTTGTGATGGGCTTCGTATTTCGGGCGGATGCCTTTGAGGATGAGGATTGTTTCCTCAACACTAGGAGCTTCAACTTTGACGGTTTGGAAACGGCGTTCCAAGGCCGCGTCCTTCTCGATGTACTTGCGGTATTCGTTGAGTGTTGTGGCACCGATGCACTGGAGCTCTCCGCGTGAGAGGGCGGGTTTGATAATATTGCTGGCGTCCATGGCCCCTTCGGCCGACCCGGCACCAACGATGGTGTGCAGTTCATCAATGAAGAGGATCACATTTTTGTTGCGCCGGATTTCATCCATAACAGCTTTGATGCGTTCTTCGAATTGGCCGCGGTATTTTGTGCCGGCAACCATCAGAGCCAGGTCCAGGGTGATGACTTTTTTATTGTGCAGGATTTCCGGCACGGTGCCCGAGATGATTTCGGAGGCGAGACCTTCCGCAATGGCGGTTTTTCCAACACCAGCTTCACCGATCAGAACCGGATTATTTTTGGTGCGGCGACAGAGGATTTGAATGACGCGTTCAATCTCGTCAGCCCGACCGACCACGGGATCCAACTCGCCTTTTTTGGCAAGTTCGGTGAGGTCGCGTCCGAAGGCACGGAGGGCGGGCGTTTTGGTGTCCTTTTTACCGGGCTCGCCGGCAGCCACAGATTCGCCTTCCTCGCCTGCAAAATTGGGGTCGAGTTCTTTGAGGATTTCGTTGCGGGTGCGCTCGATATCCACTTCAAGGGATTTGAGCACGCGGGCCGCGACCCCTTCGCCTTCGCGGAGGAGGCCAAGAAGAATGTGTTCCGTTCCCACATAGGAGTGCTGAAGCGCCTTCGCTTCCTTGCCGGCGAGAGCCAGCACTTTTTTCACGCGGGGCGTGTAGGGAATGTTGCCAACCATTTTGGTCTCCGGACCGGAGCCAACCTGTTTCTCAACTTCCATACGCACGGTTTCAAGGTCCAATCCCATTTTTTGGAGGACATTGACGGCGACCCCCTGCCCCAGTTTGATGAGGCCCAGGAGTAAATGCTCGGTGCCGACATAGTTGTGGTTAAACCGGTCCGCTTCCTTGCGGGCAAGGGCGAGGACTTGTTGAGCGCGGGGTGTGAAGTTATTCATCATGTTTTGGCTGGCTCGTCCCCTTTTCGGATGACGTGATTTTCGCGACATCCGGAGCAGGGATTTGAGTCAATGTGGCGCGGATCAGTGCTGCGCGCAAGGTGTCCCTTTCTTCGGCACTCATTTTTTTGGCATGGGCACCATTTTGAAGATGCGCGGGTTGGGTTTCAATAAAGAGTTCATCAATGGGTACCCGGTGAGCCGGGGGGAAGAGCCCGAGATCAATGCCGAGTTTGATCACAGAGAGCAGGTTGAGTGCCTCTTTTGAAGAAACGGAGTGGGAATGTGAAAGAACGCCATACGCGCGACCGATCTGGTCAAGGAGGGTGACCGGTTTGTGTTGGAGAAGGAGCTGCCTGGCGTTTTGCTCATGTTCAATGATGGTGCCAATGACCTTTTCGAGGCGCTCGATAATTTCGACTTCTGATTCCCCGAGGGTGGTTTGGTTGGAGACTTGAAAGAGGTTGCCCATGGCCTCCGTGCCTTCGCCATGGAGGCCACGCACCGCCAAACCAATTTTGTTCACCGAGTTGATGATCTTGTTGATTTGGTCGCCCATCACAAGAGCCGGAAGGTGGATCATCGCCGAGGCCCGCATTCCAGTGCCAACATTGGTTGGGCAGGCGGTGAGGTAGCCAAGTTGCGGGTGAAAGGCGTAATCCAACAGGGATTCGAGGCCGGTGTCTGCGGCATTAATCATGTCATAGACTTTCGAAAGCTGCAGCCCGCAGGAGATGGCCTGCATCCGGAGGTGATCCTCCTCGTTGATCATCACGCTCAGCGATTGCTGCGGGTTGATGACCACCGCGCTGCCCACGCCCTTGGCGGCGTGTTCCCGGCTGATCAAATGACGTTCCACCAGAATCTGTTTTTCCAACGAGGAGAGGGCCTCCATGTTTTCGGAGCAAGCGCCCTTCATCTCGGGCAGGCGCTCGACGGCGCTTTTGGCCTCATGGAGAACATCGACGCGCTCATTCTTTTTTGCCCAACCAGGGAATGGCCGCTCGCGCAGGTTCCGGGCGAGCCGGACGCGGCTGCTGAACACAATCTGGCCGTGTGGTCCCTCCCCACGGAGCCAATCACCGGATTTTTCGAAAATTCTGGAGAGGTCCATCAGATGCTGGGTTGGTCGGCTTCAATTTGCCGGATTTGGTCACGCAGGTTGGCAGCAAGCTCGTATTGCTCGCTGGCAACGGCTTCATCAAGGCTGCTTCGCAGGTTTTGAATACGCGAGTCGAGTTGGCGGAGTTCTGCGAGCCGGGCCGGAACTTTTCCTGTGTGCAGGATGCCTTTATGCATGTTTTTGAGCATGCTCTCCAAGTGATTGGAAAACACATCATAACAGGCGCTACAGCCGAGACGCCCGGTTTTTTTGAGGTCGGCGAAGGTGAATCCACAAACCTTGCATTTCGTTTTTGGAGCGCCGGGAGCATCGATTTCCTTCTCCGAGCCAAGCCCGAGGAGGACATCGGTGAGAGCAAAGCCGGTGGGGTCGTTGACACCTTTTTCCTTCGAGCAAGCCTCGCACAAATTCACTTTGTGCATGTTTCCGTCGACGATTTGTGTCAGGAAAACCGTCGCTTCCTTGTCACCGCATGCATCGCATTTCATTGATATATCAATAGATCGCCGTGCCGGTGGTTTCTGTCAACTCATGGAAGCGTGCCATGATCCGTTTTGTGAGCGGACCGGGCTTGCCGTCTCCGATGGCGCGACCATCCAGCGTCACAGCTGGAATGACCTCGGCGGCCGTTCCGGTGAGGAAACATTCGTCGGCTGTGTAGATATCGTAACGTGTCATGAGCGGCTCGGAAATCGGGATTCCAAACTCTGCGGCAATCTCAAACACCACGGCGCGTGTCACCCCGGCGAGGGCACCCGAAGAGATCGGAGGGGTTGTCAGCACATTATCCCGCACCAGGAAAATATTGTCCCCCGTGCATTCAGCCACGTAGCCCTGCTCGTTGAGCATGAGT
>JBGTAR010000158.1:0-7376 GCA_041749815.1 Terrimicrobiaceae bacterium | reverse complement strand
CAAAAAACTCTCTACTTATCTTGCGGATGCCCCCCGCAACCAAGCCTATCGGACTGGAGAGTAAACCAATCTCGCTCTTTGGGATTTTGCTTGGTCTGGGATGCTTCGTGCTGATTTTGCTATTCTTTCGGCCAGCGGGGGCAGATCCGGCGGTGACAAAGATGGCGGCGGTGGTGATTTTGATGGCGGTCTGGTGGGTTTTGGAGCCGGTGCCTTTTGCGATCACGGCCATGCTCCCCTTTGTGCTTTTCCCACTCCTGGGGCTTCAAAGCGGAGCGAAAATTGCCCCAGCGTATTTTAATTCCATCATTTTCCTGTTTTTGGGAGGTTTCCTGATCGCTCTGGCCATGGAGCGATGGAATCTGCACCGGCGGTTGGCCATGCATGTGCTGATCTTTTTTGGTCGCACCCCCGCTTTGCTGGTCCTCGGTTTTATGGTGGCGTGCGCATTTTTGTCAGCATGGATTTCGAACACAGCGACCACGCTGGCCATGTTGCCGGTCGGAATGGCGGTGCTCGCAAAACTTGAGGACAGCCATGACTCCAAAAGTCTTCGTCCGCTGGGGGTGAGCATCATGTTGGGGATTGCCTATTCCTGCTCGATTGGGGGAATCGCCACGCCGGTGGGCACCCCGCCTAACCTTGCCTTCCGCGCGATCTATGCCGAGATGTTTCCCGGGGCCGAGAGCCTGACCTTTGCCCAATGGTGTTTTTTGGCGATGCCGCTTTCTGTTGCGCTTTTGTTGTCCGCGTGGGTGATCCTGACCTTCTGGTTATTTCGCTCCCCCAAGGATTTAAAAATCGACCGATCCCTTCTCAAGATTGAGCTGACGTCACTTGGTCCGCTCCGGCGCGAGGAGGCCATCGTCGGTGTGATTTTTGGGCTCACCGCGGTTTTGTGGGTCTTTCGGGAGCCAATCGTTTTGGAGGGATTGACCATTCCAGGGTGGCAGGGGCTTCTGCCATGGGCCACTGGGATTGATGATGGCACTGTGGCTATTTTTATGGCCGTCCTGCTATTTTTGTTGCCTGGACGGGCTGCTGACACCGGACAGCGAACACGCCTCCTCACCGCAAGTTCGATTGCAAAGGTGCCATGGGGAATCATCCTGCTTTTTGGTGGTGGCTATGCGCTCGCCCGCGGATTTCAAGACTCCGGCCTGTCAAACTGGGTGGCGGCCACGTTCTTTAATGATTTTGGAAAAATGGGGCTTCTCCCCATGGTTTTGCTCACGTGCCTTGTGATGACGGTGCTCACCGAGTTCACCTCAAACACTCCCAGCACCCAATTGGTCCTGCCCATCGTGGGAGCCGCGGCCATGGCGGAGCAAATTGACCCGCTTCTCCTCATGATCCCTGCAACACTCTCGGCGTCCATGGCATTTATGATGCCGGTGGGCACTCCGCCCAACGCCATTGTTTTCGGCACTGGGAGGGTCCGCATTATTGACATGGTCAAAGCCGGGGTTGTCTTGAACCTGGTCGGTGCGGTGCTGATCACGCTCGCGGTGCTTTGGTATTTTGGAGAATCTCTGCAATAAGCTGCGGCCCGCGATACACAAAGCCTGTGTAGAGCTGGATGAGCCTGGCACCTGCTTCAAATTTTTGCTGTGCCGAGACGGCGTCCATGATTCCGCCGGAGGCAATGACAGGTAACGTAGTGGACGCGGTGAGGAGGCGGGTGAGAGCCGTGGAGCGGGCAAGGAGCGGGGCACCGCTCAGGCCACCCTGTTGGTCACGATCCTTTGGGACCGGGGAATGATCGAGCGTTGTGTTTGTGGAAATCAGGCCCGCCAATCCGGATTTTTCTGCCAGGCCCGCAATCTCGACGGCAGCGTCATCGGCAAGATCCGGAGCAATTTTTACGAGGATCGGTTTGTCAGGAACCTCGCTGCGCAGCAGAGTCATAATCTCCGCCAACCGCGAAATTTCCTGAAGATCTCGGAGGCCCGGGGTATTGGGCGAGCTGACATTGATGACAAAATAGTCCCCGAAGGATTTCAAAGCCCGGAGGCTGGCCAGATAGTCGGCGGGAGCATCATCCAGTGGCGTGATTTTGGATTTTCCCAAATTGATTCCCACAGGAATTTGTGGCCAACGACCAGACCTGCGAAAACGCTCGAGACGGGCGGCAATGGCGGTGGCACCATCATTGTTAAAACCCATCCGGTTGATAAGGGCCTGTTGGGTCGGGTAGCGGAACGAACGGGGCTTGGGATTCCCGGGCTGGGCATGTGCGGTGACCGTGCCAATCTCGACAAAGCCAAACCCTAAGGATTCCCACGCAAGGAGCGCTTCCGCGTTTTTATCCATCCCCGCCGCCAACCCCACCGGATTGGGGAATTTCAAACCAAATGACTCCGTGGGTTGGCTGGGCAGGTTTTTGCAAAACACCATCCGAAGGATGGCCGGCGGGGTGATCGAAAGCAGGTGGATTGCCAGATTGTGAGCTGACTCCGCATCCAAACGAAAAAGGAGCGGGCGGAGGACACGTTGGTAAAAAGAATTCATTTGCCGATGCAGAATTTGGAAAAGATCTCGCCAAGAATTTCCTCGGTGTCAGCCATCCCCAGAACTTCGCCGATGGCATCAAGGGCCTCGTGTAACCCCGTGGCGACAAACTCCGGCGAATGATTGGCTTCAAGCTCCGAAGCCGCGGACTCCAGTCCGATCTTGGCGCGCTGGAGACAGGCCTGGTGACGGGCATTGATGGCCAGAGCCGAGGGGCGTTGCGGGGTGCCTTGAGCGCGGGAAACAATCCTTTGGACCAGGGTGTCGAGCCCTTCGCCCGTGACGCAGGAAATGCCAATCCCCGCGTCAGGGAATTCTGGTTGGGAATCCAGGAGATCGATTTTGTTGAAGACGAGGATCGGTTCCGAAGGTCCATTTCCTGTTAAAAATGATGTGGTGCCAGTCTCGCTGGCATCGATCACATGCAAAAGAATGTCTGCGGTGGCCATGGCATCGTGGGCGCGGGCCATGCCAATTTGTTCGATGGGGTCCTCTGTTTCGCGCAGGCCGGCAGTGTCGGTGATACGAAATGGCAGTCCGCCAAGGTTCGCCATCTCCTCGATCGTGTCACGGGTTGTTCCCGGGGTGGGAGTCACGATGGCTCGTTCAAAACCGAGAAGGGAGTTCAGCAGGCTCGATTTTCCCGCGTTCGGAGAACCAAAAATAACGAGCCGGACCCCATCCCTCAGAATCCGGCCGGTGCGGGCCGTGGAGAGCAGGGCCTCGATTTCGTCGAGCGCTTTTCCAAGATCCTGAAGGAATCCCACACCGGTTTCCGGGTCGATGTCCTCGTCGGGGAAATCGATCCATGCCTCAATGTTGCCAACCAGCGCGAGCAAGTGGGCCCGCAATGCGGCGAGTTCTTTGCCGAGACGTCCCTGCAATTGTTCCTCCGCCGCGGCCAGCGCAATCGGCGACCGTGCCCGAATAATATCCATCACAGCTTCCGCCTGCGTGAGGTCCAATTTTCCATTGAGAAACGCCCGCCGTGTGAATTCTCCGGCGTCAGCTGCTCTCGCTCCCAACTCCAGAATAGCTTCCAGCACCCGGGCGGCGACAAGAATTCCTCCATGACAGTGGATCTCCACCATGTCCTCACCGGTGTAGCTACGGGGGCCCGGAAAATAGACCGCCATTCCGAGATCAATCGGCTCGGTGTTGCGTGCGATCTGCCCATACCTCATGACGCGGGGCGTCTCGGTGAAGGGGCTCCCTTTGGCCTCGAAAATCCGACGGGTCATTTCGGTGGCCTCTGGCCCGGAGACACGAATCACAGCGACCGCTCCCTCCCCGGGGGCGGTTGAAATGGCGGCGATGGTCTCTTCTTTTAACATGAACCTACAAAATCCCTTGCGGGTGAGGCTGCGGCAAGGGAAATTGAAAGGATGAAGTGGTTGCTCCCGATTTTTGCTCTCCTTGTTGGTGGATCTGCCGTTGCGGCAACCCCTGAGATCGTCAAGGGGTCTGTGGTGGTGGTGCCCATTGAAGGAGCCATCACCGAGGCGCAATTCTTTTTTCTGAGGCGGGTCATCAAACAGGCCGATGCGGCGGGTGCCGCCGCGCTCATTCTGAATATCGACACACCCGGCGGTGCCCTTTCTGCCACGGAAAAAATTGACCAAGCTCTGCTCAAGGCGAAGATGCCGGTCTACAGCTACATCAACACCAACGCGGCCTCGGCCGGAGCGCTCATCGCGCTTTCCACAAAAGAAATCTACATGGCCCCGGTGAGTGCCATTGGGGCAGCAGCTCCGGTGACGGGCTCCGGCCAGGAAATGGAGGCGACGATGACGGCGAAGGTGGTTTCATATTACTCTGGATACTTTCGAAGCGTTGCGGCACAGAATGGTCATAATCCCGAGTTGGTGGACGCGTTCATGAACCTGGACAAAGAAGTGAAAGTGGGGGATCGCGTGCTGAACCCCAAAGGAGCCCTGCTCACCCTGAGCGCGCAGGAGGCCGTCGAGGTGGTGGATGGCAAACCCATCCTTGCAAAAGGCATTGCAAAAACGGTCGAGGAGCTTACTGAACAGGCGGGACTTCAGGAAACGGCCATCGTGAGAATCGATCCCTCCGGATTCGAGGCACTTGCCCAGTGGGTCACCATGTTTGCTCCCATGTTTTTGATGGGAGGGATTATCGGGGCCTGGTTGGAATTCAAGACGCCGGGATTCGGGGTGGCAGGGGCCCTTGCTGCTCTCTGTTTTCTCTTATTTTTCACGGGTCACTACATCGCCGGCCTGACGGGCTTTGAAGTGGTTGGAGTGTTTTTTCTGGGGTTGCTTTTGGTGCTTCTGGAGGTCCTGTTTTTTCCCGGTATTGTTGTGCTTGCTCTGGCTGGAACGGCGATGATGGTCGGGTCGCTGTTTTTTGCGATGGTTGATTATTACCCGGGTCAGCCCGTGGATGTTTCATTTGAGGTTTTTGCAGCTCCAATTGCCAATCTTTCGATTGCTGTGGCGCTGGCGGTGGGGGCAGCCGCCTTGATTGCACGATACTTGCCGGAGTTGCCGATTTTTAATCGGTTGGTTCTTTCCAATGTTGCGGCGTCGGGTCCTTCCATTTCCTCCGCCTCCGAGATACTCCATGCCCCGGCGGTAGCTGTCGGTGATGAGGGTTTTGCTTACACAAAGCTTCGCCCCGCTGGCAAAGCCAGGTTTGGGACCGCGCTGCTGGACGTCATGACGGATGGCGAGTTTCTGGAAGCCGAAACACGCGTGCGCGTCGTGCGCGCTGGTGGTGATGCTGTGATCGTTGAGAGTCTGCCGGGCTGAACACAATGGAGTGATGATTGTTGATTTTTGATTGTCGAAGTGCAGGCGCCCATCAAAAATCAACAATCCGCAATCGTAAATCCGCCTTTGAATTCTCAAGCAAAAAGTGGGCGGGCAAGGGACTGCCGCGCCCTACCGCAGGAAAAAACGAGCTGGCGCAAGCGCGAAGCGCCTCCCTTGATGGCAGGGCTGGGCAGTCCTCCTTCGCCAAGGCTTCGGAGGACACGTCCCTTGGCCGCCCACTTTTTATTTCGCAGAGTGCGTTCTGACCTACGTCAGCGGGGTTTCTTCGGGAGGATACAGTTTCCGATACTCGATGGCCTGAAGACCCACAAGGGCCGCCACGGCCACAATATCGTCAACGGTGGCTCCGCGTGAGAGATCGGCGGCTGGCCGGGAAAGCCCGAGGAGGATCTGACCGTAAACCCGCGCATTGGTCATGTATTGGATCAACTTGGCCGAAATATTACCGCTGTTAAGATCAGGGAATACAAGGACATTGGCCTGACCGGCCACCAGGCTGGGACCCATCTTGCGTTCGGCAAGGTCAGGAACAAGGGCCGCGTCAGCCTGCATCTCGCCATCCACGGCAATCTCTGCGCCCAACTGGTCGGCCAATTGTCTGGCCAACACCACCGCGCCAGCAACTTTTTCGGTGGAGGGAGTGATCGCACTGCCTTTGGTCGAGAAGCTCAGCATCGCGACCCTCGGGCGTGTGCCAAAAACCTGTCTGGCCACCAGGGCCGTCTGAACGGCAATGGCAGCCAATTGTTGCATGTCCGGGTCTGGCACGACCCCACAATCCGCAAGGAACAACACCCCATCATCCCCGAATTTTGAGTTCTCCAACTCCAGAATGAGGCACCCCGAGATCAAGGGAGCATGCGGAAGCGGTTTCACCAGACGAATGAGAGGCCGAAGTAATGATCCCGAAATGCTGCTCACCCCGCCGACCAGAGCATCCACCTGGCCATACTGAAGCATCATGGCCGCATAATAATTCGGGTTGGTCATCAGACCCCGCGCATCGCGGATACCCATTTTTTTATAGCGGTCCAACTTTTCCAAACGCTCGCAGAAAACAGGCAAATCAGTGGACGTTTCCGGGTTGATGATGGCCACGTGATCCAAATCCACCTTCTCCGCAAGCGCCACCCGCTCGATCACTTCACGCTTCCCAAGCAGCACGGGGATACCCGCATCCTTTTCATAAAAGGCCTGGCAGGCCCGGACCACACGGGGATCATCCCCATCCGGGAAAACAATCCGCTTGGGATGGCGCTTCAGTTTGGCAAAGACGGTATCCAGAAAGCTCATGATATCGGTAGAAGGTGGAAGAAGATTCGACCGATAACAAGCAGGAAGAGTTTTCTCGCAGGATTTGGGTGTGAATAAGAAAACGTGGTTGTGTGTCGCTTTGGCTGGAGATGGCGGCCCATCGCCGCGTGAGGGAAGGGGAGTGAAGCCGCCTCTTGCGACTCGCGTTTCATACCAAAGCCATTAAGATAAATCCTTATGCGACTCATTGCCAGAGGCCGGGAAATCGGGTTTCCCAGACGACCACTCATCATGGGCATCCTCAACATCAACGATGATTCGTTTTCCGGGGATGGGAAGTTGGATCCGGTATGGGCGCTCAATCGGGCGGCTGAACTCACGGCTCTCGGGGCGGATATCATCGATGTGGGAGCGGAAAGTGCGCGCACCAATCGAGCCCCGATTTCTTGCGAGGAAGAAATCCGGAGGTTGGTGCCTTTTTTGGAGGGATTTGACGGAGCTGTGGCTGCCGTGCAGCCAAGGGACGCCGTTCAACTTTATCCCCCCCTGCTTTCCATCAACACCTGGAGACCGGAGGTTGCTGCTCCGGTCATGGAACGCGGTGGCCACATTCTCAATGATATGGGCGCTTTGCCCGATCCCTCCAATGCGCTTATTTGTGCTGAGACCGGCGCCGCCCTGCTGATCATGCACTCCCTCGGGGCTCCCAAAGAAAAACACACCCATGTGGGATATGATGACGTGCTTGCCACCCTGCAGGATTTTTTTCGGGAAAAGCTTGCGATGGCCGAGGCCGCCGGCGTTCCCATGGAA
>JBGTAR010000157.1:0-12689 GCA_041749815.1 Terrimicrobiaceae bacterium | reverse complement strand
ATCGATCCTCCAACCTTCCGCTTCCAATTCAATCCTTGCTGCGGCAAAAAGCTCTGCGGTGGAAGTGGCTTCAGGAATTTTCCAAAGGGTTTCGTTTGGCATGAAGAGGCCACGAAGCGAATAAACGGGCACAGCCTTGAAGTCATCCATAAGTTTCAACTCCGGCGCGGCTTGAAAGGCGGGAAAAAATTCATCCGGAAGTGCTGGGGAGGCAGAGGTCGCGAGCACCAATTCCGTCAGATTATTTAAGAGGGACTCCTTCACGTCTTCTGCCGCTTTGAGCAGGTGTTGCTCCCTCAAATCACCAACGGAAAGTCCGCGGAAGTTCACTTCCCGTGTGCCTTTTCCTGAGAGGTAAAACTCCGAAATGGGTGGGTCGTTTCTGGAGGAGTAAAAGGAGTTGGATGCTGCCAGCGAGCTTCCTCCCCGGACCTCAATTTCCATCTCATAAGAACGACCAACAAGGCGTCGTTGATCGGTTGTTTTAGCCACTCCCACGAGGAACATGGCACCGGGCTTGCGGTCACCGGCAGGTGGTTTGGAACCATACGGCATCCAAACGACCTCACCCAGTTCAGGAGCCGCACCGAGTTGCCGTGCAACCTCTCGTGAGAGTGTGGCCGTTTCACTACTGGAATCAGCCGCCCAGACTCCGATCTTTGAGAGATCAAGGAGGCTTTGGTCCGATCCAGACTGGCTTCTTGACATGGAAAACCCCGATCTCGTCAGTGTGCCTCCAAACTGGAGATGATCGGTGGAGGGGGGGGCCGCCCCGGCGTTTTTATGATCGAAAGTTTCAGGCTCCACGGCTTGTGGAGCGCGCCCACAGCCCGCAACCATGACGAGCGCTGTTCCGAGAATGACGAGCCGAAGGATTCCCGTCATAGCCGGCTTACCTCCGGCGGCGATTTCGGTTACGAGAGTTTCGGTCTGAAGTGTTGCGGGTGTTGGGAGCTCCAGGTCCGCGCACAGAACCGGCCGGAAGTGTCGGCCCCCTCCGCGCAGTGACCTCAAATCCGGGCAAGCTGAGGCGGGGAATTTTCTGGCCAATGAATCGTTCGATATCGAGCACCCTCTTAAACTCTTCGGGAGTGACCAGTGTGAAAGCGTCTCCGGTTTGCTGCGCCCGGCCAGTGCGTCCGATGCGGTGCACATAATCCTCCGGGTGTTGCGGTACATCATAGTTGATCACATGACTCACCCCGGCGACGTCGATGCCGCGGGCCGCGATGTCCGTGGCAACCATCACTTCGTATCTGCCGGACTTGAAACCCTCCAGCGCTTCAATGCGTTGGTTTTGGGAACGATTGGCATGCAGGACAGCGACCGAATGGTTCGATCCCCGCAGTTTTTTGGCAATCTTATCGGCTCCGTGTTTGGTCCTTGAAAAAATAATCGCACTCTGAAAATCCGTGGCCTCAAGCAGGGCAAGGAGCAGATCAAATTTTCGGGAAGGATCAACCTCATAGACCCCATGTTTCACGGTCTCAACCACACTGCGGGCCACGCCAATCTCAATCCGGACAGGGTTTTTCAGAGCCCACGCGGCAATGTCTTCGATTTCAGGAGGCAGCGTCGCAGAAAAAAACAAGGTCTGCCTCACCTTGGGGCATTTGGAGATGATCCGTCGCATGGGGGGAAGGAAACCCACGTCCAACATGCGGTCCACCTCGTCGAGAACCAACACTTCAATGGAGTCGAGCTTGATGGTTCCCTGTTGGAGGTGATCTTCGAGCCGTCCCGGCGTGGCCACAAGAATATCGATGCCTTCCCGGAGGGCCGATCTTTGGTTTCCGTAGCCGACACCGCCAAAAACGGAGGCCACACGCAAATCGGTGAACCGCGCAAAATCCCGAAAGGCGGTCTCCACTTGCATCGCGAGCTCGCGAGTCGGTTCCAAGACCAGGCAGCGGCACTTGCCATGAGAACCCAGTTTTTGAAGCACCGGCAGCGCGAACGCGGCGGTTTTGCCCGTGCCGGTTTGGGCCGATGCGATCAGGTCCTTGCCCTCGAGCGCAGGTGGAATTGCACGAAGTTGAACGGGAGATGGCTCCCCATAACCCATGGCTTCGACTCCCTTAAGTAGTGGCTTGGTGAGGCCGAGGTTTGAAAATGGCATATTAATAATTTGAGAGCACGACCTTGGGGCCCGGCTCCCTCCACGTCAATACACGACTCACTAGCGCGACGATGCAGGCTCCAAATCTGATGGAACACGATCTCCACGCGTGATCACCCAAGACCCTCGCGGTCACGCCGCCCGACTGCCTGTCGATCAGGCCAGAGCTTCCAGGCGCTTCACAATGTCGGCTTTGCCGGTCACGCCCACGGTTTGGTCCTTCTTCTCGCCACCTTTAAAAAACAAAAGGGCAGGGATGCTCCGGATGCCAAACTTGCTGGAAACGGCGGGTGAATCGTCAACGTTCACCTTGGCCACATGGAATTTTCCCGTGGATTCGGTGGCAATCTCGTCGACAACCGGTCCAAGCATCCGGCAGGGGGCGCACCAGGGAGCCCAGAAATCCACAAGCACAGGGCCCGTGGCTCCTGCAACAAAAGCATCAAAATTCGAGTCGTCCAGTTCGGTCACATTCGTGTTTGCCATAGAATGAGGATTCTACATGCATTTAACCAAATTTCCAGTAAAACGCGTGCCTGCTCAGCTTTTAAAGTCCCGCGAGGAAAACACCAAATATCCAAGGATGAGGAGCGTCATATTCACCGCAGCCAACCAGGCATACTGTTCGATCATGATTTCCCAGGGGATCCGGTATTCAAAAACGAGGGCCCATGCACTCATTTTGGCTGTGAGGAACCAATCCCTGATCCCGGAGAAGAAGGGAATGTTTTTAAGGACTGTGTCCACAAACAGCACGGAGAGGGTCACAATGGTCGCGGCGGCCGGTTTCATCTTCAGGCAGGAAAAAAAGAAGCCGATGGTTGTGATCGTGCAGAGGCTGAGTGCCAGAAGCGGGATACCCAAGGCAATGCGCCCCATGCCACGACCCGCCTCATAAATGGCAAAGATCCCTTCCGTGGGTGCAAACACAAAAAGCCCCCCACCTCCGGCATGCAAATAACCTGCTGCAAGCGCCGTTAGAGCGATATAGACCGTGAGCACCGCCGTGTAGATCACACAGGCGAAGAATTTCAAAAAAAGGATGCGGCCCCGGCTGGCCGGGCGGCAAAGCATCATTCGCAGCGTCCCATCCTCAATCTCCTTGCTCACCACATCCCCGGCCACCAGTGCCAGATACAGCGCCCCCAACAAAAACACGGTCGCAAGCATGATCATCAGCCCCAGAGTCAGACCTGAAAGGTAATCCGCCGCCGCATAACCCGCCCCTTCCAGCAAGCGCTCAAGCCCACGCTGAACCTTCGGCAAGCGAAGAAGTCCCAGCACAACCAACTCCACTCCCAAAAACACCCCAAACCCAATATACGTCCGCTTCCTGGCAAACAGTTTTCGGAGCTCGCCCCCAAGTTGACGCAGCAACATTGTCATTCCCGGATTGTCTCCAGATAAAAGTCTTCCAGCGTTTGCCGCACGGGTTGCAGACCGCGAACATGGATGCCGGCCCGCACAAGAGATTCCACCACCGTTGCCGGATCAAATCCCTCGGGGGCTGCCCACGAATTTTGGATAGGCTTGAGCCCATGGGCTTTTAAAATTTCATCAGCCCTCTCCTGCGGGTCCAAAACAAACTTCCAGAGGTCAGGTGATTCTTTCCATTGCCCACAAAAAACCATCTTTCCCCGATGGAGGATGGCCACACGGTCGCACAATTGCTCAACCTCACTGAGGAGATGAGAGGAAAGCATGACCGTGATCCCAAACGCATCGCGCAAACGACGGATCATTCCCCGCATCTCCCGGATGCCCATTGGGTCCAGCCCATCGGTGGGCTCATCCAGAAGGATGAATTTCGGCCTCGGAACGAGGGCTTGCGCCAGCCCCAGTCGTTGTCGCATGCCGTGACTGTAGTTTTTGACGGGGTCGCCGATGCGGTCCCCCAACCCCACCAATTCCACGGCAGCCTCCATTTCTGCCCTCGGCACGTTCTGCCCGCTCAAGGACACAAAAAACCGCAGGTTTTCCCAGCCGGAAAGATATTCATAAAACGAAGGTGTTTCAAAAATTGCACCAACACCCGCCAGCGCCTGGCTCCTGTTTTTTTGCACCGAGTGACCCGCAATAAATGCCTCACCCTGGCTTGGAGCAACCATGCCCAACATGATTCCAAACGTGGTGCTCTTTCCGGCTCCATTGTGGCCAAGGAGACCAAAGATTTCTCCCTCTGGAACCTCCAACGAGATGTCCTCAATGGCTGGTCTTTTGCCGAAGGTTTTATAAAGAGAACGGAGGCTGACCATGGGGTTCATTCCGCAAAAAGTCGAAAATCTGACCCCGCGTGACCATCCGCAAACAAGTGGTTCACCCGGCTCTGACTGTTCTTATGCCAGCCCTCTTTGTCCACAAGGACAGGAATCCGGGAATTGGCATCGGTCACTCCCAGAAAATTTAGCGAAGCCACCGGCTGGCCTCCCAAGGCGCTATTGTAATAATAGCTCGTTCCGGTTTGCCGGGCCACCGTCGAATCGGATGGACACACAAAAACCCGCAAGTCCTCAGTGTAGGGAGCCAGCACGGTGTCAATCACCGGCAACTCCTCCAAGGTGCTCGCGCGGGCGGCCGCCAGCACGGGGAGGGTCATGGAATTGTCCGCGAGGTATTGGCCCATGGCGACTCCAAGAGCCCTCAGGTTGCCGAGGCAGCGGGTTGACTCAGCCCTTGCGCTCATGGCCCGTAGCGAAGGAATCAGCGCGGCAACCAGCACGGCCATGATGCTTGTGGCCACCAGGATTTCCAGAAGCGTGAAGGCTCGATGGCGGCTGCTGGCGGAGCGAAGATTCATTCTCTTGGGATCAACGAATCCCCTGCGTGGCACGTTGCAGCTTTTCAATCACCGGGGCAAAATCCATTTTGACGTCCGCGCTGGCCTCCTCATAAAAAGACCCAAGTCCCTGGGAAATCACTTTCTGCGCATCAGTGTTTTCAATGCGTCCTGCGATCTCCGGACTATCGCGTTCAATGTCATCCAGGGCACGGTTCACAATTTTTTTTCGTTCCTCTGGGCTCATCTTATTAAGCGCGAGCATCAACTGACGGAATCCCTCAGGCAAAGTTTGCTCCAAAAAATCTCTGCGTTCCTCACCTGTCATTTGCTCGAAAAACGCCCTCTCCGTGCGGGCTTTTCGCAGTTCCTGGCGCTCCTCAAAACCCAGACGGTTCAATTGGTTGGCAGCTTTGGCAATCACCGCTGCGCGTTTGGGCTCGGATAATCCCTCCAGAGGGTTTTTCTCCATGTACGCCATCAGCGATTCTGCGGTGGGACGCGCCGCCCTGGAATAAAGGATCACCCCCGCGGCAATCCCCCAGACCACCAGCAATATGGCTAACGCTTTGACCCACCGGCTCATCGCCCTTCTTTCCTCCAGCCCCGGCCAACACGCAAGCGGAAAAGCATTCCCTGCTCGACGTGGCCCCCCGCCCTCTGATATTCAAAGACCAGTACCGAACCATGAGCCATCACGAAGTCCTGAACACTCCCAAGGACGAAATCCATTACCGCGAGTACAAAATTATTCTTCAAGCGCAACGTTTTCAAACCGCGCAGGCCTTCAAGGATTTTTGGAAGATTGTGGTCTCAACGGCCAAAAAATTTGATGTGAAAGTGGTCGAGGCCGCCGGGGCTTTTGATAACCACGTCCGCGAGGTGTTGTTTTATGACACGGAGGATTTTGCCCTTTATAACAATCACTTCATCGTCCGTCTTCGCACCTTCTACAAAGACGGGTGGTCGGTGGGGATTCCCGAACTGACGGTAAAATTCCGTCACCCGGATTTCCATGAGGCCGCGGCCGTGGACGTCCAGCCCGCGACGCCGGGAGGTGCGGCCCGGATCAAGTTCAAGGAAGAATTGCTTCCCCTCAAGGAGAGCCTTGGTGGCATCCGCTCGGTGTTTTCCCATAACTGCGTGCTCGCCATGCCTCGAGAGGGTCTCGACCTTGTGGCCAGAGATCTGACCTCAGCCTTTCCTGGACTCAAGCCCGCCATTGCGGACTCTGAAGCCAAGGTCATCCTCGTGAATGACTTTGCCGTGGAGGAAGTTCAGGTCGATGTCGGCGAACTTCATTTTGGCGGAGGGCTGAAAGGCAAAACGTCCATTTCCGTCTGGCGCGATCGGAAACACGAACGTCCACTCTGCGGCGAGTTTGCCTTCCAGTGCCGGTTCGATAGCACCGATGACCTCCATAAGTCCAACCTCGAACGTGCGGAGAAATTTTATAAAACTCTCCAACTCGACGCCTTTGAGTGGGTCTCGCTCGGCACCACAAAAACTGCCATCGTTTATCACCTTGGACCACGGGCCTCCACGAACCGTGAGTGACCCGGGTCCCAAAGAAATTTTTTCAGCCTTTGCCCGGATCGGCGTGACCAGCTTTGGCGGAGGGCTTGTCGCCTACCTCAAGGATGAAGTGGTTGAGCACAAGCAATGGATGACGGATGAAGAGTTTTTGGCGGCTCTGGAGATTGGGCAGACTCTGCCGGGTCTCAACTCTGTGAATGTGGCCATCATCGTCGGTCGGAAATTGTGCGGTCCCCGTGGCTCATTCGCGGCAGCCCTTGGCCTCGTCCTGCCGGGGGCCATTATCTTGTGCTTTCTGGCGGTGTTGTATGCGCGCTTTCATCAGAATCCAGATGTTGCAGCGGCCCTTGCTGGTATTGCAGCAGCCGCTGTTGGTCTGCTGATGCAGGTGACCCTCAAAATCGGTGCCAAACAATTAATCAATCCCCGCGATCTTCTTCTGGTGATCGCGACATTTGTGTTGAGCGGAATCCTGCACGTCTCCCTCTTAGCCACTCTCTTCATCGTGGCCCCCCTTGCCATTTGGTTCTGCCGTCCCCGCAAACCCGTCACCCCATGAAGGAACTCGTTTCCCTGATCAATGTTTTCACGGTGCTCTCCCTGCTGGCGGTTGGAGGAGGCAGTGCCGTGCTCCCCCAAATGGAACACGAGGCCGTTGCCGTCCACCAATGGGTCACCCCGGATTCTTTTGCCGCCATTTACAGCCTTGGTCAGATGGCTCCCGGACCGAACATGACCATGGTTGGACTCATCGGCTACAAAGCTGCCGGGTTCGCTGGCCTGCTCGTCGTCCTGCTGGCGTTCTACATTCCCTCCAGCCTCCTGGTTTACACCGCCAGCCACATCTGGGATTCCTTCAAAGATAACCCGTGGAGGGATGCGGTCCAAAAGGGCATGGCCCCCGTCACCATTGGCCTCATGCTCGCCGGAGTTTATGCCGTCGGAAAAACCGCCAGCCTCAACCTCTCGAGGGACCTCACCTTTAACCTCATCACCCTCGGCATTGGAGCCATCGTTGTGATCGTCCTCTTCCTTCGCCGAATCAACCCCGCCCTCCTGATCCTCGCGGGAGGCGTCGTCGGTTGGTTCCTCCTCCGCACCGGAACAACCGCCTGACACGTTTCGTATTGTTTTCTATAAAATTCCGGATTTTCTAAGGGGATATGGCAGAACCCGAGGAGAGCCTATCTCGTCGCCCCTTAAAATCGCGTTCCACGGCTTGGGCCCGTTCCCTGGCTGGAGGGCTGTGCCGGTTGGGTGTGGCCCCGAATCTGATCTCGGCGTTCAGTGTCGGATTTGCCGTGGTGGCGGCAGCCGGGTTTGTGATGACCCGGAATCCCTCCATGTCTTTCCACTGGGCAGGATGGTTGTTGGTGATTGCCGGGATTCAGTTGCGGTTGCTTTGCAATTTGATGGATGGGATGGTCGCGGTCGAGGGGCATCGCCGGTCGGTTACCGGGGAATTGTGGAATGAAATCCCGGATCGGATTGCCGATGCCATCATCCTTGTTGCGGCGGGGATCGCCTGCGGTCTGGAATGGTTGGGAGTTCTCACCGCTTTGGGGGCATTGCTCACCGCCTACTTGAGGGCTTTGGGAGCCTCGCTCACCGGGTTCCAGGATTTTCGAGGACCAATGGCCAAACCTCACCGAATGGCGGCTCTCACCATCGCGGCCTTCCTCGGGTTGATTTTTCCGTCATGGAGCACGACGGTCCTCTCCGTCGCTTTGGCCGTCATTGCTGGCGGCCTCGTGATCACCTGCTGGCGCCGCGTGGCTCTTCTTGCGGCGCGATTAAAATCCCACCCAAAATTATGACATCCGGCATGGTGGCACAAGGGGTTCGTTTGCTCACAGGGGCGTCTTTGCAGCAACACTTGCCCATGCCGAATGGTGTCAGAATTTATCTTGCGAATCACACATCGCATTTGGACTTTATCGTGATCTGGGCTGTTCTTCCGGCAGCACTCCGGTGCAGAGCCCGCCCGGTGGCGGCTGCTGATTATTGGTCCAAGGGAGCCATCCGGAGATCTTTGGCCAGTCGGCTTTTTCGGGCAGTGTTGGTCGAACGCGAGTCCGTTTCGAGAGAAAACAACCCCCTGAATAAGATGAGGGATGTGTTGGCTGGTGGGGAGGATTTGATTCTTTTTCCGGAGGGGACCCGGAGTTCGGATGGGGCCATGCGCGCATTCAAGCCGGGGATTTTTCATTTGGTCCGCCGCTTTCCGCAGGTTGAGTTGATCCCCGTGCATTTGGAAAACCTGAACCGCATCCTTCCCAAGGGGGAGATCCTTCCCGTGCCGGTGCTCGGGAATGTGAATTTCGGCCCTCCGCTGGCACCACTCGCTGACGGAGAAACCAAAACAGAATTCCTTGAACGAGCCAGAGAAGCTGTTTCAACACTGGGAACCACCAACTTATGATTGACCCAAAGCTCCTAATTCTTTTCGGAGGCGTGATCGCCCTGCTTGCGATTGCCACAGTCATTACGGTGATCCTCAAGGGGCGGTCCCCGGACTCCCCGGTTTTGGACAACCTATCCAAACGTATGAAGGCATGGTGGGGAATGGTCCTGATATTTGGGATCTCTTTGGCACTGGGGAGGACCGGGGTTTTTGTCTTTTATCTGTTGCTCTCTTTTCTTGCGCTCCGGGAATTTGTGACGCTGACACCCACGCCCCGAGGTGACCACCGCACCTTGGCGTGGATCTTTTTTGCCATTCTTCCCATCCACTACCTCTTCGCATGGGCGCCGTGGTACGGGATGTTTCTGATCTTTATTCCTGTGTATGCGTTTGTCCTGATTCCCATTCGCAGTGCGCTTGCCGGCGACACGGATCGGTTCCTTGAACGCACCTCCAAGCTGCAGTGGGGGGTGCTGACTTGCGTTTATTTTGTGAGTTACATTCCCATGATCTTATATCTCCCCATCAAAGGCTATGAGGGACAGAACGCCAAACTCCTGTTTTTTATGGTTTTGGTGACCCAGTTCAGTGATGTGATGCAATACACGTTTGGAAAAATGTTTGGGAAGACCCCGATTGCGCCCGGAGTGAGTCCAAGCAAAACCCGTGAGGGGCTCATTTATGGGGGGCTGGCAGCCACGGGACTTGGGACGGCTTTGTGGTGGGCGACGCCATTTTCGCCGCTTGTGGCCGCAGCGATGTCCCTGCTTCTGGTGCTGACCGGATTTTCGGGCGGGTTGGTGATGTCTGCGGTCAAGCGTTCTCTCCATGCGAAGGATTGGGGACACGGCATCCCCGGTCATGGCGGAGTCCTTGACCGCCTGGATTCTTTGTTATTTTCCGCCCCGCTCTTTTTTCATCTCACCGGTTACTACTTCGCGACCAACATGTATGAAGCCTACGCTCAGCCTGAATGGTTCCGTCATCTGCTCAAGCCATGGCTTTCGTGGTGAGACCCTGTGCCTCGGTGGATTTGGGTGTGATGAATAGCGGGTGAGACAACGATGGGCTGGCGCGGGGTTGACATCTCTTCTGGGGCAGTCTTTGCTGATTCCCAACGTTTTATGCCAAGTTTTGATATTGTTTCTGAAGTGGACCGGATGGAGGTCAAAAATGCGGTGGACCAGGCCCTGAAGGAACTGGCCAGTCGGTTCGATTTCAAAGGGGTTAAAGCCACGGTCGAGATTGATCCGAAGACGGGGTCCGTTTTGCTTGCGGTGGATGACGGAGGGAAGCTGCAAGGACTTCGCGAGATGGTCATCGGGAAGCTTTCCAAACGGGGGATTGACCTTCGTAATGTGGATCAGAAAGACCCGGATATTTCACCACTGGGTCATTCCCGTCAGGAACTGGCCATTCAGCAAGGGCTGGAAGGAGAAAAAGCCAAGGAAATCAACCGCGCGATCAAGGCGCTGGGCCTGAAAGTTCAGTCCACGCTTCAGGATCGTCAGGTTCGGGTGACTGCAGGTAAGCGGGATGACCTTCAAAAAGTCATTGCCGAACTTCGCTCACAGGATTTTGAGGTGGCTCTTGCTTTTAAAAACTTCCGGGATTAGGAGGCGATCGAAATGTATTCCACGTTCCGCTACGACGATCCGGTGCGCAAATCACCCGCTATTTTAGTGCATCCAGGGCGGCTTGCACCTCGGCGGCATGATCTGCGGTTTTCGCCTTGGGAGTGGTCCACGCGATTTTACCGTCTTTAATGATAAACGATTGTCTTGCGGGAATGTTTGCAATGGCCGGCACGCCAAACGCACTGGAAACTTTTCCGTGGGAATCGGAAATGAGGGTGAAGGGGATCTCGTATTTTTCTTTAAATTTTTTCTGGTTGGCGGGGGAATCTCCGCTGACGCCCAGAATCGTGAGCCCATCTGCCGTGAGTCCCGCAAAGGAATCACGCAAGGAACAGGCTTGTTTCGTGCAGCCCGGCGTGTCGGCTTTCGGATAAAAATAAACAAGCGTCAGCCCCTTCGCATAGACCTCCTCAAAGTTGACGGTGACATCATTTTCGTCAGGGGCGGAGACCGAAGGTGCCGGCGAACCCACCGTGAGGGGAGAGGCATGAGAAAAAAGGCTGAAGAGTGACATGGCGGCAGAATATAGGAGGATTTTCCTCATGGGTTTGAAGGATTTGTGGTTTCTTGGTTGGGTGTTGAATATCTCATGAGAAACCCGATTCGCAAATGGATTCCCGGATTGGCGGTGATCTTTGGATTCTTGATGGCGCTTGGGCGTTTAGGTGCCACGCCATCTGGAGCGGCGCTTTTTTCTGCGGCGAAAGGCCTGGCCAAGGACTCGCATCTTGGGGAGCCCTCGCTGATTGACACGATCCTGGCCAGTGTGTGGAGCGTGGGGGGATCGGCAGCGCTTTCCTTTGTTTTGTGGGTGTGGGATTGGTTGGTTTGGGGGATCGGTTTTTTTCTGGTTTGTGTGGCGGTATCATTTGCGGTGAAAAAGTGGCCGCATCTTCGTCGGTTGGTGCTGCCTCTTCTTGGAGTGGCGACACTGCTTCTTTGCGGGTTTGCTTTATGGAATGCCGTCTGGAACTGGAATTCGAGTCGGAGAGATCTGACCCTCACTGCTCCGATCGAACTTACTCGTCTTGCCAAAGGTGAGGGAAATCGCATTTTTTCGAACCCTTCGGCCCATGCCACACTTCTCCTCCTCGGGGTGCAGCCCGGGGTCTCGCTGGTTGATTCGGCGGTTTTATCAGGTCAGCCGTCACGATGGAGGTCGGCATTGAGGGAGAAGGACTGGAATGTTGTGGTTCTTGCGGGCCCAAGTGCCGAATTCCAGCCGCTCCTCAATCACCTGCTCACTTCTCCTGATTGGCGGTTGGATGCGCTCACAAATTTTGGTTGGCTGTTCAAGCGGGAGCGAGGGCCATCAATCCCTCTTCCGAAAGCGGAGGAGATTGACCTTGGTAATCCTGCGGATACGGCACTTTACCTCGCCCAACTGTCCTCACGCTTTGATGATATGAAAGCCTCTGGCTCCGCTCGCGCCGCCATTGAACGGGCTCTCGAACTTGCTCCGAAAGACCCGATTGTTCGTCTGCATGCCGCCAATTTTGCCCTGGCCCGAGAGCGTTGGCAGGATGTGGGCTCCCATGCGCGCGCATCGCTGCGGTCCGATCCCTCGCTCTCTCTAGCCCATGCCCTCGTGGCCCGAGCCAAATTCGAGTCCGGGGATTTTGAGTCCGCAGAAAAGTCAGCAAGGTCCGCACTCCAGATTGCGCCCTCAGATTTGCCAACGAGATTTCTGCTTGCACGAATCCAGCGGGCCAATCGGGACTTTCGTGCCGAGGCCGAAACGCTTGAGCGGGTGGTTGAGGATGCGCATAAGGCCGGGTTGCCCGTGGCCGGATACCTTGCCTACCTAGGCCAGTCCTACGCGCAGGTTGGCAATGCGCCCGCGGCCGCAAAAAACTACCGTGAAGCCCTTGCGACCAATCAACTCGATGAAGAGCAAACTCAGGCCGTCCGTGAGGCATTGGCCATCATTGAATCCCGCACAGCGCCCGGCGTGGATGTTCCGCCAGAACCCCAATAATGCTCATGAGACAAAAGCTGGCTTGCCGATTGGTTTGACTCGGTGAATGCCCCCGATTTAGATTGCACGCTTGACAGATTCACGGCCGCCCACCGGGTTTCTTAAATTATTGGGCACAACCACCACGATACATTCCCCTGATTCCCTATGGCCAAAGTCGCACTGAACAACGTTTTTAAAATTTACCCCGGAGACAAAGGAAAGGACGTCACAGCCGTCCAAAATTTCAATCTCGAAAT
>JBGTAR010000156.1:0-3853 GCA_041749815.1 Terrimicrobiaceae bacterium | reverse complement strand
CCAAACCGCGCCGGTGAATCTTTGATCCCCGCGTGGGCGTGGCTCCTGTAATTTCGCATTTCCTTGACATAAAAATTTTTGTTGGCCCCAACCCTTGTCGTCATATCCCTCTGAGTCAAGCCGGTTTTTGGTCGATTTTTGCATTGGCAGGGTTGTTATTTTCGATGAGATCCGGCCCAAAGCTCTTTTAATACCCCGGAGCCCTGCTGCATAATGACCCTATCATGACCATCGTCATTTATGGAAATCACCGTGACACCGTTCACGGCAACATGCCAGCAGCTTGTCGCAGCCAGCCCTCGGTCGAGGCTCACGTGGTCAAGCTGTGAAAACAATGAGTCAGCCCGGTTTGCAGGATGGGTTGGCTGGCATGGTGGAGCGGGTCACGTTTCACAATGAGGAAACCGGGTTTTGTGTGTTGAGGGTCAAGGTCCAGAGCAAACGTGACCTTGTGACGGTGGTGGGAACGGTGGCCAATGTGTCTGCGGGTGAGTGGGTGACGGCGCAAGGGGTCTGGATCCATGACCGGGATCATGGACTTCAGCTCAAGGCGAACTCGCTCCATTGCAGTGCGCCCACATCTCAGGAGGGAATCGAAAAATATCTTGGCAGCGGGCTCATCAAGGGGATCGGGCCGGTTTACGCCAAAAAGTTGGTCGCAAAATTCAAGGAGGGCGTTCTTACCATCATCGACCAATCCTCCGCCAGGCTGGAGGAAGTGCCCGGCATTGGGAAGGGGCGCCGCTTGAAAATCCGGGCTGCTTGGGTTGAGCAAAAAGCGGTTCGTGAGATCATGCTGTTTCTGCATACCCATGGGGTGAGCACAAGCCGTGCGGTTCGGATTTACAAAACTTATGGTGAGGAGGCGATGGTAATCGTGCGCGCCAATCCTTACACACTTGCCAAAGACATTCCAGGCATTGGATTCAAAACCGCGGATGGTGTGGCGCAGAAACTCGGGATCCCCCAGGATTCAATTCTTCGCGCACGGGCCGGGCTGATCCATACTCTTGCTGAGGCCATGGGGTCCGGTCATTGTGGCTTGCCAAAAAATGTTCTTCTTTCAAAGACCGTCGAGTTGTTGGGTGTTGATGAGATCCTCGTGACGGAAGCCTTGGAGCGGCTGCTTGTTGATGGGGAGCTGGTGTTTGAGGAGCCGCTCGTTTATCTGCCGGCGCTCCGAGCCGCGGAGCAAGAGATAGCCAGTCGGTTGCGCACCCTCAGCGCCCAGCCATCATCCTATCCCGCCATCGCCATGGACAAAGCCCTGCCATGGGTGGAACAAAAAACTGGGAAGATCCTCGCGCCTCATCAGGTCGATGCGCTCAAGCAGGCCATCTCATCAAGGGTCCTTGTCATCACAGGGGGACCAGGCGTTGGTAAGACGACTTTGGTCCATTCCATCCTGCTCATCCTGCGCGGCAAAAAAATCAACTGCCTGCTCTGCGCTCCCACCGGGCGTGCCGCCAAGCGGCTATCCGAGACGACAGGGATGGAAGCAAAAACGATCCACCGATTGCTGGAAGTCCGATCCTCGGGTGGCGGATTTGTTCATGATGCGGCCAATTCGCTGACTTGTGACCTTTTGGTCGCAGATGAGACGTCCATGATTGATGTTCCTCTATTCAGCAAGCTGCTCCGCGCCCTTCCGGCCCATGCCCACCTGCTCTTGGTGGGGGATGTGGATCAATTGCCAAGTGTCGGACCCGGCTCGGTGCTGGGAGATATTATTCGCAGCGGCATCGTGCCAGTTGTACGCCTCACAGAAATTTTTCGTCAGGCCCAAGGCAGTCAGATTATCCGGAATGCCCACAAAATCAATGAGGGTCACCTGCCCGACATGGAGGGCAGCCTGGACTCGGATTTCTATTTCATTGAGCGCGAGGAAGCCGACGCCACCCAAACAACAATCCTGGAGTTAGTGAGAACTCGTATTCGCAAACGATTGGGATGTGATCCCGTTCAGGATATTCAAGTTCTCTGCCCGATGAATCGCGGCACCCTGGGGACCCATCACATGAACACCCTCATGCAGGAGGCCCTGAATCCCCGCCGTGCTGACGAGCCTATCGTGGAAACGTTCGGTTCCCAGTTCCGATTGCGAGACAAAGTGATCCAAACCCGGAACAACTATGACAAAGATGTTTTTAATGGGGACATCGGCCGCATCGCTGCCATCAACCCGGATGAGCGGGAACTGACGATTCATTATGACGGAAGGGAGGTCCTTTATGATTTTGGCGAACTCGACGAGGTTGCCCACGCTTATGCGATCACTATTCACAAAAGCCAGGGGTCGGAGTTCCCGGTGGTGGTTATGCCCGTGGCCATGCAGCATTTTCTCTTGCTTCAGAGGAACCTGATCTACACCGGCCTCACCCGGGGAAGGCGCTTTGTGGTCATTGTTGGGCAAAAAAAAGCGCTCTCCCTTGCTGTGCGAAATGGACAATCCACCCAAAGATTTTCGGCGCTGCTGGCGCGGTTACGAGCTAGGTGACTTTTCAACTCTTGGTCTGCGGATTTTCTTCCATCTCATTAGCGACATCAACAGACCTGTCACGATAAGTGCTGCTCCGGACAAGGAAAGCAGCCCCCAAAGCGTCCTGACACCAAGAGTCATCGCGTGGAAAGTGTGCAGGTTGCCGAAGTTGCGATGATACCAGGCAAACAAACCGTCCACGTTTGGGCCGGTTTGGCCGAGTTTTTCCAAGGTGTAAGGATCGTACCAAGTTGTAAAGGGCTCTCCGTTTTTTTCAAAAATAATCGAATGAGGAGCGTCACGTCCCCGTGATGGCTGGAGTCCTGAGACCGACGAGCCGGGATGCTCAGCAGCGGCCTTTGAAAGGGCCTCCCCGGACGGTGACTTTTCTTTTCCTTCGGGTCTATCAAACTGTGGCACCACCGCAGTCAGGGGACGGCCATCGATTTTCTCCATAATCGGAAAAACATATTTTCCCCAGGTAAAAGTGACGCCGGTCACTGACATAACAAAGAGGGGAATAAGGGCAATAACTCCGATCAGGTTATGCCAATCACGAGCTCGCCACCGCTTCAATCGTTGCAGACTCCCGCTTTTGCGCAATGGCCACCAAAGAATTACTCCGATCAATGATGTCACAGCGAGCACGCATGAACTAATAGCAACCACCAACTGACCTCCCTTGCCCGCTGCCAGGTTTCTGTGGATCCGAACTATGAACGAACTCCAGAAAAACTTATCACCCTCCTTGGTGATCTCTCCCGTGTAAGGATTCACAAACACTCTGACTTGCTTGGGAGCACTGCTCGAAACATCCATGGCGTAGGCACCGAATGTCTGATCCGCTAGCTTCGGGAAACCCAGATGATACGGCTGGAGCTTTGCGGCTTCCAGTCTTTCGATGACCTCCGCTCCCTCCAGTGCACGGACTCCGTTATCGGATGGGAGAGACACTTGCTGTTCGGTCCGTGTCATTTCCTTCTCAAAAACCAACACGGCACCAGTGAGGCAGATCGCAAGCAGAGGCAGGGCTGCCATCCATCCCAGCCAAAGGTGGAGATAAAACCAGAATGCGCGCTGTGAGATGCGGAATTGTGGCGCAGGGGAGAGCGATTTCATGGGTCAGAGTCAGAAAACATCCTCCCTTGGCAACCATCATTTAGGCCATAGGGGCCAGAATACGGTGAGTAGTGATAAGACCAACACACTCAGCACCACTGTGAGACCAAGTCCCACTTTGACAAAGTTCATAAACTTGTATTTGCCGGGGCCATAAACAAGAATGCAGGAGGGTTCCAGCGGGGCAATAAAAGAGATCGAGGCTGCAAGCATGATGGCTATGGCAAACGTGCGTGGTTCGCAACCGATGAGTTG
>JBGTAR010000155.1:0-2249 GCA_041749815.1 Terrimicrobiaceae bacterium | reverse complement strand
GACCACCCCTTACACAACCAATGCGGAGGGACGCGGGCCGGCTTGGGCGAATTCGTTGTTTGAGGACAATGCCGAGTTTGGACTGGGTCTTCGGCTTTCCATCAACAACAAGCGCCAACAAGCCGAGCAGTTGCTGATGGCGGCGAGGGATTGGGTCGGCCCAGCCCTGGTGGACACCCTGCTGAACGAACCCCAGGACACAGAAGCTTCCATCGCCAGTCAACGCGCCAGCATTGCCGGGCTTCGTGCACACCTCTCCTCCGTGCCAGAACCCCTGCGGGGCAAGCTGGATGCTTTCGCTGATGATCTCGTGACTAAAAGCCTGTGGATCGTGGGTGGGGATGGGTGGGCCTATGATATCGGATTTGGCGGCCTCGACCATGTGCTCTCGCTGGGTGAAAACGTCAACATTCTCGTTCTCGACACCGAGGTCTATTCCAACACCGGCGGTCAGCAGTCCAAATCCACCCAACTCGGGGCGGTTGCAAAATTTGCCGCCCAAGGAAAATCCCGTTCCAAAAAAGATTTGGGCCTTCATGCCATGAGTTATGGAGACGTGTTTGTGGCAAGAGTCGCCTTCGGGGCAAAAGATTCGCAGACCGTGAAAGCCTTTGCCGAGGCCGAGGCCTATCCCGGAACCTCACTCATCATTGCCTACAGCCACTGCATCGCGCACGGGTTCAATCTTTCCCAGGGACTTGACCATCAGAAGATGGCGGTCGAGACCGGATACTGGCCGCTTTTCCGGTTTGACCCCCGGCGCAAAAATTTGGGTCTCAGTTCGCTGGTCATGGATTCCCCCGCTCCCAAACATCCCCTCGCCCGGTTCACAGAAAACGAAATCAGATTCCGGTCCCTCCACGCCACAAACCCCGCTCGCGCCAAAGCGCTTGAGGAACGCGCCCAAAACGAAATCACCACCCACAACGAACTCTACCGCCGAATGGCCGAGGGACCCGCCTCCACCACCGCTGATCCAGCACAAACGTGACCCACTCCATGAATCCCGACCTCTCCACCAGCTATCTGGGCCTTCCCCTCCAATCACCATTTGTTGTGGGGGCCTCTCCCCTCTCGGATAACATCGAAAATCTCGCAGCGCTCGAACGCGCCGGTGCTGGGGCCGTCGTGATGCATTCTCTTTTTGAAGAGCAACTCACCCGCGAGTCCGCCGCTGCCTCCTCGCTGACAGAAATGACGGAGAATTCCTACGGAGAAGCCCTCAGTTATTTTCCTTCTTCCAGCGACTACACGCTGGGACCCGAGGAATACTTGGAGCAGATTGTGTCCCTCAAAAGCGCTCTGAGCATCCCTGTCATTGCCTCCCTGAATGGCTACACCCCGGGCGGCTGGGTCTCGCATGCGGAACAAATGCAGCAGGCAGGAGCCGATGCCATTGAGTTGAACATCTATGACATCATCACGGACCAGGAAACATCAGCACAAGATGTGGAAAAGCGGCTTCTGGATATTGTGATAGCCGTGCGCGCGCAGGTCACCATCCCTCTTTGCGTGAAGCTGGCGCCCTTCTATACCGCCCTGCCCTCCGTGGTGCGTCAGATCCATCTCTGCGGTGCGCAGGGCGTGGTGCTCTTTAACCGTTTTTATCAACCGGACCTCGACATCGAAGAACTCGCCGTTGAACCCCGCCTCTATCTTTCGACCTCCTCGGAGTTGCTCTTGCGCCTCCGATGGCTGGCCATCCTTTACGGCAAATCCCCGATTTCTCTCATTCTGGGTGGAGGAGTCCACAAGGCCACGGATGCCATCAAAGGCATCATGGCCGGCGCGGACGCTATTCAGATCGTCTCGTTGATCCTGCGCCACGGCACGGGAGCTTTTGCGACCATGGTCGCCGATTTTAGACAGTGGCTGTCCAGCCACGAATACGATTCCCTCACCCAGATGCGGGGTTCTCTCAGCCACATCAACTCCCCCAACCCCGCAGAATTCGAGCGTGCCAACTACCTCCGCACACTCCAACTCTGGAAAGCCTGAGCCTCGATCCGTATCGGAACTCGGAACGAGTTTCGAAATCGAAGAAGTGATCTGCAATGGTGGATCGTAACCTCCGGGCGCGACGGCAATGCTGCCGCCAAGCGATCTTTTGCTAGTGTAGTCCGCCTTACAGATTGCATATTATAAATATTCTGCTACTTTTGTGTAATGAGAGTAGCCCCATCCATCAAGCTGACCATACAAGAGCGCACCAAGCTGGAATCAATCAAACGGGGCCGATCTTCTTCTGT
>JBGTAR010000154.1:0-5818 GCA_041749815.1 Terrimicrobiaceae bacterium | reverse complement strand
GCCATGCAGACTGCTCGATAACCCGCCGGGAGTCGAATCTTCTCTTTTTTGAAAATCCCTCGCTCTGTCTGCCAATCCCGATTAGGACATTAAGGAAATGGTTTCTGCAATTTTTCTTGGTTCAAAAAAGCACCTCAAGCTGGCCTTCCCAAAAGACCTCCGCACAGAAATTCGACATCACTGTGATGTTTTGGGAGAAGATGCTGAGTCCTCAGATCTGGTGAGCCGCTCTGAGGATATCTCGAAGGTGGAGGTGATTTTTTCGACATGGGGCGTGCCCAAGCTGGACGATGAGTTTTTGAAGGCTGCCCCCCATTTGAAGGCGCTTTTTTATGCTGCTGGCAGCGTGAAGGGTTTTGCCACACCTGGGGCTTACGATCGCGAGATTGTGATCTCAAGTGCATGGGCTGCGAATGCGGTGCCTGTGGCGGAATACACCCTGGCAACCGTGCTTCTGAGTTTAAAACAGTTTTGGACCTACTCCCGAAGGGTGAGTGAGACCCGACGCTTTGGTCATGATCTGGAAGTTGCGGGGGCCTACCGTTCAAAAGTCGGCTTGGTTTCCTTGGGGGCTGTTGGAAAGCTGGTTGCTCGAAAGCTTGCCCCCTTTGATTTGGATCTTTTGGCATTTGACCCCTTTGCGGATGCCGAGGCCGCCCAGGAGCTTGGGGTGAGTCTGATTTCCTTGGAGGAAATTTTTTCGACCTGTGAGGTTGTCAGTCTCCACACGCCGTGGCTTCCTGAAACCGAGGGACTCATCACGGGAAACCTCATTCGTAGCATGAAGCAGGGCGCCACCCTGATCAATACTTCCCGGGGCGCGGTGATCAATGAACCTGAACTTTGCAAAGCACTGGCAGAACGTCCGGATCTGACCGCTATTCTTGATGTGACCTACCCGGAACCACCCGCCTCGGACTCCCCTCTCTTTGCTCTGCCCAATGCCATTGTCACGCCACATATCGCCGGCAGCCTTTCTGGTGAGATCACGCGCATGGGGCGATGGATGGTGGATGAATTTCTACGTTATCTTGAAGGCCAACCGCTCAAACACGCCATCACCCGCCAGATGCTTGACCGCATGGCCTAACCCCCGCAAAGCATGAAATCCGGCCTTGTTTCTGTTTCTTTTCGCAAACTTTCCGTCATTGATGTTGCGCGGCTGGCCTCGGAAGCCGGCTTGGAATGCATCGAGTGGGGGGGGGATATTCATGTCCCTCATGGTGACCTTGCGGCGGCCCGCCATGCAGCCAAAGTGACGTCAGACCATGGATTGAGTGTTTCCTCTTATGGTTCCTACTTGAGGCTGGGGGTTGGTGGCGATCCGAGTTTGGAGTCCGTTGTTGAAACAGCGGTCGCGCTTGAGGCACCGACCATTCGGGTTTGGGCTGGGAAAAAAGGTTCTGCAGAAGCCACCGATGCGGATCGAGCCGCAGTGGTCGAATCCGCTTTGGCTGCCGCACAGTTGGCCGCCGCCGCCGGCCTTTCCATTTCGTACGAATTCCATGCCAACACACTCACCGACACCACGGAATCTGCTGCACAACTTTTTGCGGACACCCTCCATGATGCCATTCACTCCTACTGGCAGCCTCCCAATGGGGTTGGTGTTCAGGAAGCCCTCGCATCCCTCGAAGTGACACTTCCCCGCTTGTCGAATGTGCATGCCTTCCATTGGTGGCCCGATCCTTCCACAAGGTTGCCACTGGCTGAAGGTCGTGACCGTTGGATCACCTACCTGGATCGTGTCCGCCAGGCTGGGCTGCAGCCGGATGTGCTTTTGGAGTTTCTTCCAGGTGATGACCCCGACCTGCTCCCCTCCGAAGCAGCGACGCTTCTCAAGCTGTTGACCCTTTGATTTCACGGGAGTCCCCTTTCGATTTCCTCTGACAATGAAGGTCCTGCTTTCACCATTTGGCAGTGAGGGCGATGTGAATCCTCTCATATGGGCGGCCTCTGCCCTCGCTTCAAGGGGGCACACCTCTCACATGTTGCTTCCCGCCAAGTACGGAGCGCTCGCCGACAGAGCTGGCCTCCCATGGACACCCGTTGGAAAGGCTGGCGATTTTGATGCCATGGTCCGTGACGCCAGGTTCTGGCATCCCATGACAGGCTCCGCCCACGTGGCCTCGGTCATGCTGTCCAGCTACCAGGAATTTCTTGCAGCCTATCGGGAGAGCGGGATCCAAGCGGACCTTGTCATTTCCTCGACTCTTGGGCTGGCCGCAGCTTTTGCGGCGGAGGCGGAAGGTATTCCCACCCTGCGTGTCCATATGCAGCCCGCCATTTTTCGAAGTCTTGCTGACTGCCCGGTATTTGCCCATGGACTGGGGTGGCTCCCTGCGGCCCCTGCGGTGGTCAAGCGTCTGGCCTTTCGCATGATTGATGAAATTTTGAATTTCAAACTCAGGGGGCCAATCAATTTGCTCCGTTCGGAGTTGTCGCTTGGCCCGATTCAGGACGTTTATCAGGAGATGATCCTTGCTGGAGACGGGGTGGCGCTGATGACCCCCCCTTGGTTTGCCAAGCCCCAGGCCGAGTGGCCCAAGCGGGTGCATCAGTTCGCCTTCCCCTTGGACCGTTTGGCGGGTGAACTTCCCTCCAATCTCCAACAATTTCTATCCGCCCACCCGGACCCCATCGTCTGGACCCATGGGTCAGCCAATTTTGACACCCGCCGTTTTCACAGCTGTGCCATCCGAGCCTCCCGCAATCTCGGCCTGCCATTTCTCATTGTCGGCCCCGAACCTCTTAAAGACGTCCTCCCCCCCAATGGCCTGGCGATTTCCCATGTTCCGTTTGATATCCTCTTTCCGAAATGTCGGGCAGTGGTTCATCATGGAGGCATCGGCACCACGGCCAAGGCTATCGCCGCCGGGATTCCCCAGCTGGTGGTTCCACGCTCCCACGATCAACCCGACAATGCGGCCCGCGTCAGTCGCCTTCAACTCGGGCTTCATCTTTCCTACCCCCGGCTTTCTCCCATCAGGGCGACACGGGCCGTGCAGAACTTGCTAACGTCGGATTTGATTCGAAACACCTGCAAAAAAACGGCCCCGCTGGTCCGGGAGGCTGACGACTCGTCTGCCTTTGCGGATTTTGCAGAATCCTTTGTCTTGCATCCCCGCAAATAGTGAAGATATTTTATCCATCCTTCGCCGGTATAGCACAGTGGTAGTGCAGCCGATTTGTAATCGGCAGGTCGTCGGTTCGAACCCGACTGCCGGCTGGTTTCTTCTTCCCCGCTTTAATTTTCGTTTTGCTTGGGATCCTCCTCGATGGTGATGCCCATTTTTTTTGCCCGTTCCTTCCAAAGTTTGCGGGCATGGAGTTGGAGGTCGGCGACCTTGTCTTTTTCGTCCATGATCTCGATGCCAAAAATGGTCTCTATCACGTCCTCGAAGCTGAGCAGACCGACATTGGTGCCAAACTCATCCACCACGAGGAGGATCTGATGACGCTCCGCAACAAACCGGCGAAAGGTCACATCAACCGGGGCATTTTTGATCGTCGCGGCCAAAGGCCTTTTCACGTCGCGCAAGGTGCCCGTGTCCGCGGCATCCTTGAGATGGGCAAGGAGGACCTCGCCACGGATCACAAAGCCCGTGATATCATCCGGATCTTCGCCATAGAGGGGTATCCGGGTGAATGGTTTCTCGCCGATGATTTCGACGAATTCGGTCAATGGCATCGACTCCGGCAGCGCAAACACCACCGGCCATGGCGTCATGATGTCTGCTGTCGTTGTCGAATGCAGCTGGATCAGATTATGGACAAAATCACTCTCACTCTTGTCCAAGTGTCCGGACTCTTCGCCAAGCCGTGTCATGGCGAGCAGTTCATCCCGGTGCATGGCCTGATTGTTTTGGTCCGCAGGCGTGATCAAGCGGGTTACCTGACGACAGAGCCAAACCAAAGGGGCCAAACCGGTGATCATGATTGGCAGGATGAACGCAGTGACTCCTGCCAGCTGGAGTGCATAACGTGACCCCAGCGTTTTGGGAATGATCTCCGTGATTACCAGGATGGCCAATGTCAGGGCCCCCGCAAAAATTGCCTCGCCGGTATTTCCGAAAACCCTGGCATATTGAGCGCCGGCCCCGGCAGCTCCCATGGTGTGCGCCACCGTGTTGAGCGTCAGAATTGCCGAGAGGGGTTGGTCGATGTTGGTTTTATACGTCTCCATCAGAGATGCCCAGCGACGCCCCTGCTGTTTTGCATTGTTGATGGACGACGGTGTGATGGTGAGAAGGCTGGCCTCCAACAGCGAGCACACAAAAGAAATCACAAGTGCTATGAGGACATAAACGATCAAAAGTGCCATATCAGCCGCGATTCCATCAGGATCAGCCGGATTTACAATTCAAAGGTCCATCTCAATTCGACTAAAGTTTCGACTAAAGTTTCTTTGCAGGAATGGCGCAAAGTCATCATGCTGCAAAAAAAATGACAATCAGCAGATCATGGGTTCCATGTCCCTCCGAAGAAATCCCGATTTGATGGGGGCTGCCCGAATTTGCTCATGAACTGGTGGCGCTCGCACAAGCAGGAACTTTTTGCAGGGACGATCTCTGGGCTGATCAGCTTTGTCGTCTATGCCTGGTCGGCAGCGCCGAACGTGACCCTGCTGGACTCCGGTGAATTTATTGTTGCTGCGCAACACTTCGGCGTGCCACACCCCACGGGTTACCCGCTTTGGACGCTTCTCTCCTGGCTGTTTCAGCTTCTGCCTCTGGGCAATGCCGCGTGGGAAATCAATCTTTTCAGCGGGGTGTGTGGGGCTTTGGCGGTGGCGATGGCTGCCGGGATTTTGACCAACCTGCTTCTGTGGTTCCTCGGTGATGATCTGAAGGCCCCCCTCCGGTTTCTTCCCTCGATTGTCGGCATTGCGTTTTCGTTGATGCTGGCCTTCAGCGTGTCCATGTGGTCCCAGTCCGTGATCGCCGAGGTGTATGCCCTGCATGCCCTCCTCGTGGCCGTGTATCTGGCTTTGCTTTATGGGTGGGTTCGGAATCCTTCACATGACAGATTGATGCTGAGTGCGTTTTTCACGCTGGCACTTTGCTTCAGTAACCACCATTTGACGCTGACGCTTGCCCCTCTGCCATTCTTGCTGATTCTGCTTCTTCGGCGGCGGGCTTTGCCTGACTGGATTTTTGCCGGCACACTCACCGCCCTCCTGGCGTATCTTGGGTTCGCGATCCTCTCCGAGGATCCACAAGTCCTCAAGACGGCCATTCGGTTTTTTTACGTCGTGGCGGCAGCGTCCGCCGTTTTTGTGTGGATGAGGAGATTACGGGTTCGTTGGAAGCTGGTGGCCTTTTTGCCTTTGGCGGTGGGGGCGGGGTTGTTGCCCTATGCCTACATGCCAGTCGCCTCCTCAACCAACCCCCCGATGAACTGGTCCTACGCCCGGGATCAGAAAGGGTTTTTCTATTCCATCAATCGCTCGCAATACAGCGGCAGCCTCTCAGAGAAAAGTCTCATGGTGCTCGGGCGTTTGATGGGCACGGGCGCAGCCAAAGAACCAAAGGCTGCACCGATCGGTGAAGAACCGCAGAGCCGATTGCAGGCCCTGCAAATGTGGATTGGATTCTTTTGGCAGCAGTTGGCAATGGCCTTCACCCCGCTCTCGCTGATTGGTTATTTTGCTTCGATGTTTTTTATCTTACGATGCCCGCTTCCCCAGCGAACGTGGATCTACTGTTTGCACATTGCGTTTGTTTTGGCGGCCTTTCTTCAGCCCGCGCTCGACGCGGCAAAAATTGACGTGGCCGGCTGGTGGGTGCAAATGCCCTACCACACCTACACAAATCTG
>JBGTAR010000153.1:0-7340 GCA_041749815.1 Terrimicrobiaceae bacterium | reverse complement strand
GTGGCCTCACCCACAAATTGAGGCAAAGACCCACCATTCGTGTCACAAAGCACCAAACAGTCCGCACCCGCATCCCGTGCTGCACGCAGGGTCTCCAGCGCGTATTCCCGGTCATCCCGCAATCCATCAAAAAAATGCTCCGCATCATAAAAGACCTCGCGCCCCTGCGCCTTAAGAAAACGAACGGTGTCTGCAATCATCGCGAGGTTTTCCTCGGGAGCCACGCCAAAGACCTCTGTGACGTGAATTTTCCAGGTTTTTCCCACAATGGTGACCACCGGTGTTTTGGCATCCAGAAGCGTGCGAACCTGGGCATCGGTCTCTGCGGAACCTCCACCCTTTCGGGTCATCCCAAACGCCGCAATCCTCGCATGTTTCCAAGAGTGCTTCGCCGCCTCTTCAAAAAAGGCCACGTCCTTCGGATTTGACCCCGGCCACCCGCCCTCAATGAAATCCACCCCAAAAGCATCCAACCGCTCAGCCACCCGCATCTTGTCCAGAATCGAAAACGAAATCCCCGTGCCCTGCGTTCCATCGCGTAAGGTGGTGTCGTAAAGGGCAACTCGTTTGTCATTCATAGGAGGGGGGGACTATACAGAGACCACCCACCTGCCTCAACTATTTAGGAGTAAATAAATACGAGAGCAGACGTAGAGCCTGCCAAAAGTGCATAACAGGCTTGAGTGGAATCACAGACCAGAAGAACTCCGGGCGAGGGAGAGGGCTCCCTTCGCCCCGGAGTTTATTCCTGTTTTTTGATCTGTCTCAGAGGCGTGACATCAGCAGCTCCCGCTGGAACACCAGTTCTTTGGGCAGGTTGGCATAGAGTTTGAAGAAGAGTTCATCTTGCATGAGGAGTTCTTTCTGCCAGTCCGCACGGTCGAGGAGTTGGAGTTTGTCCCATTGTTCACGGGTGATTTCCTCCTCCAACCCCCGCATGTCAATATCCTCGTAGTTGGGCACCCAGCCCACAGAGGTTTCGAGAGCATGCGCACCATGACGGCAACGTTCGATGATCCATTTGAGGACGCGCATGTTTTCGCCAAAGCCGGGCCAGAGCCATTTGCCTTCGGCGTCCTTGCGGAACCAGTTCACGTGGAAGATGCGGGGCAGGACTTTCACATGACGGCGCATTTCGAGCCAGTGGCCAAAGTAGTCGCCCATATTGTAACCGCAGAAAGGCAGCATGGCCATCGGGTCACGTCGGACCTGGCCGGCTCCACCCACGGCGGCAGCGGTCATTTCCGATCCGACGGTCGCCCCGATATAAACTCCGTGAACCCAGTTGAAGGCTTGGAACACCAGCGGCATCGTCGTTGCGCGTCGGCCACCAAAGATGATCGCATCAATTGGCACACCCTGGGGGTCATCGGCTTCTATCGCAAGGGCTGGGTTGTTGCCCATGGGAGCGGTGAAGCGGCTGTTGGGGTGGGCGGCTTTTTTGCCGCTTTTTGGATCGTAGGGATTGCCATTCCAATCAATGAGACCTTCCGGTGCGGGAGTGCCGATGTCCTCCCACCACACATCCCCATCCGGGGTGAGTGCCACATTTGTAAAGATGGTGTCTTTGGCGCAGCTGGCGATGGCATTGGGGTTGGATTTGGCATTGGTGCCGGGAGCCACACCGAAGTATCCCGCTTCCGGGTTGATGGCATACAGGCGACCATCCGGGCCGGGTTTGATCCAGGCAATATCATCTCCAATAGTGGTCACCTTCCAGCCCTTGAATTCTTTGGGTGGAATCAGCATCGCAAAGTTGGTCTTTCCACAAGCACTCGGGAAGGCGGCCGCCACATAGGTTTTTCGTCCATCAGGAGATTCCACACAGAGAATCAACATATGTTCAGCCATCCAGCCCTCCTCACGGGCCATGCAGGACGCAATGCGCAGGGCAAAACATTTTTTACCCAGCAGCGCATTCCCACCATATCCGCTGCCATATGACCAAATTTCACGTGTCTCCGGGAAATGGACAATGTATTTGGTTTCTTTGTTGCAGGGCCATGCCACGTCTTTCTCGCCGGGCTGCAAGGGAGCCCCGACCGAGTGGAGGCAGGGAATAAAATCTCCGTCGCCCAACACATCAAGCACCGCCTGTCCCATGCGGGTCATAATCCGCATGTTCACCACCACGTAGGGTGAATCGGAAATCTCAACACCAATATGAGAAATGGGTGACCCCAGAGGGCCCATGCTGAAGGGAATCACATAAAGGGTGCGTCCACGCATGCAGCCTTTGAAGAGGCCTCGCAGTGTTTCTTTCATCTCTGTCGGGGCCACCCAATTGTTGGTTGGGCCGGCATCTTCTTTTCGGCGGCTGCAAATATAGGTGCGATCCTCCACGCGGGCCACATCGCCGGGATCAGACCAACACAAATAGCTGTTTGGTTTTTTTTCTGCGTTCAGACGCTTGAAGGTTCCGCCTTCCACCATCAACTGGCAGAGACGATCATATTCCTCCTGACTTCCGTCGCACCATTCCACGGCATCCGGCTCGCACAGCTCGGTCACCTCCTGGACCCATTGAATCAGTTTCGTGTTGGTGGTCTTTGCAGATTGTGATGGAGTTGTCATATTCTTCAAATATAAGAAAAACTTATATTGTGCAAAATGGCAAGATAAAAATTTATCTTTGTGAGAATTGAGGCAGGGGCGCGACAAATATCCATCAAGTCTGGCATTTTCAAATCACAATTGATGTGCTACCCGTTCTTGCGATGGAAGTGCCTTTAGAAAATCAAGCCGTCTCGAGCAATGGAGCCCTGGAAACTGCGGCGGCTCCCGATGTGCCAAGGACCTGGCTTTTTGTCGGAGACTTTTTGTTCTATCTTCGCCTCCTGGCCCGACAGCTTTCCAGCCTGGCCCGCGAGCACGGGATCAAGCGCAAAAGCATGGTTATCGTGCCCCAGCTTGACATGGTCTGGGACCAACTCGCCACTGGTAACTGCGAGGTTGTCATTCTCGACTGTGCGGAGAGTTCCGAGGAACAGCTTGAGTTTATCAAGGAGATGAAGACGCGTTTTCCCAACGTCCGGCGCATTCTGGTGTCTGCCACGCTGAGTCGGAAAATGGAGTCCGAGTTGATGCACGCCGGGGCTCATTTGTGTTTTGCCAAACCCAGAAATCTTGAGGAAGCCGGTTCTATGTTCTTGTTGGTTGATGCCTTGTCCAGCAGTCGCGGATTTTTGCCCAGCGGCAGTTTCAAAGGGTTGGCCCCCGCCCGGTTTATCCAGTTTTTGTGTGCTCGCAGCGACAGCGGAAGCATTGCGATGGAGACAGATGAAGGGGAGGGGACGCTTGTCCTGCAAAACGGCGAAATTGTGGATGCCAGCATTGGGGATTTGCGCGGAGATGCCGCCGCAGCCCGGATCCTCTCTTTGGACCGTACCAACCGCTGCTCGTTCAAGCACATGCAGACGTCCCAATATCACACCATCAAACTCAACACGAGTCAGCTTTGGTTGGATTCTGGAAGTGCCAAAGACCTCAGTGTGCAGGTTGTTCCCGAAGCCCGGTTGGCACCTCCTGCAAAAGCCCTTCATGAAACGTTGGGTTCCCTGGACTCCATCGAGAATTTTTCCCTTGAGATTGATCTGGGGGCGAATGCCCATCCAGAATCAGGCGATTCAGGCACCTCCACAAAAGTGCAGACCCAGCGCTTGTCGCCTGAAGCCCGTCCCGCCCCGATCAATCCTGCGAAGTTCACCCCTTCTCCTCATCTCAAAGAGGGGCAGCCCGCGACGCCTCTTGAGCAAACACCGTCGTCACCCGCAAAAGCCGAGGAAGTGATCTTTGAAGAGGCTAGGGGGGTGATCTCTTCAGAAAATTGTCCTGACGAGTCCCTTCGGGCTGACTTTCTCGGTGTCATTTCCGCCAAGGGCAACGAGGTGGCCTCACGGCTGGGTGCAGGATCGCTCTTATCAATTCAGTCCGGAGATTCCCATGACCCCTGGTCGGTGACTTTTGGTGCCAAGCGCACGATTTTCCGCAGAAAACCAGGCACGGGCTCGCCAACCTCATCGGTTCAGCCATCTTCTTTGGCCGCCCGTGATCCCCAAAAGGTGCTCGAAGGACTTGCCACGCTGCTTGGGGCAGCACCTGTCAGTTTATGCGGATACTTTGACGGCAATGTGGGGCGGGCCTGGGCTTTACCACGCCCCGGGCAACTCAAAGAAGAAACCCGCGATTTGGGCGTGGTTTTTTCGTTTTCCAGCTGCCTGCCCGCCTTGGTGCTTCACCGTCTCCCTCATTCAAGGTTGCTCTGGGAATTCATGAATTTGCGTGTGATTGTCCAGACCGTGACCTCTTCCTCAATTATCCTTGTTGCCTTCAAGCGCTCCGCGGCCCAGTACGAGATTGCGTCAAAACTCGAGTCTTATGTCCGTCAGCTTGAAAAATCCGAATCATGACGCCCCTTCCCACCACTTCGAGAAAGACACAGCATTTGCTGCATTTGATCGCTTAGTTTTTTATGGCCAGTTACGTTGACTCTTCCAATCGCTACGATCTCTGTGGCCTGCTTGGCCGCGGAGGGCTTGGCGAAGTGCTTCTTGCCCTCGACACCCAGTTGGACCGCAAAGTCGCCATCAAGCGCCTTTACCGCAACCCTGAAGCCGATGCAGAAACCGCGGCGGCCGCCATCCGTGAGGCCCGCGTGTTGGCTTCGCTCCTTCACCCCAATGTGGTTGCAGTTTTTGATATCTTCGAATTTTTGGGGGATGTGCTTGTGGTGATGGAATATGTGGCTGGTCGCACGCTCCAGGAAATTGGCGACTTTGCCCCCCTCACACTGACCGACTTCCTGAGCGTTGCGGATCAAAGCCTGCAAGGCCTTGCTGCAGCCCACGAGCTGTCGCTCATGCACTGCGATATCAAACCCAGCAACATCATGGTTTCCATCACGTCCGGTGGAACCCTCAAAGTGAAAGTTCTGGATTTTGGATTGGCACGCCTGGCTGAAGCCACCCAGCAGAAGACTCCTGATGATGAAGAGCGGGTTCTGTTGGGGAGCATCTACACCATGGCACCCGAGCAATTTGATGAGGACCCCACCGACGCCCGCACAGACCTTTACTCACTTGGGTGCGTGCTCTACTTCATCCTCGCGGGGGCTTACCCTTTTGTGGGAGAATCCGTCGAAGCGGTTGCGGCAGCGCACATCAATCACTCGCTGCATCCGCTCAAAGCCGCACGTCCCGATCTGCCTGATTTTTTGTGCGCATGGATTGAAAAGCTCATGGAAAATGCCCCTGCAGACCGCCCGGCCACAGCCCGACAAGCCCTCACCACGTTGCGCTTCGCCGCAGCCTCCAATGGCGTCACCTATGATTTTTAAGCCAGGCGTCATGGCGTTTTAAGGTTTGTTCCATGTCTCCAGAAGAAGCACCTGGTTCTACGAACTATCGAGATCTTGCCGCGCGAATGGGTTACGCCAGCCTCAGGCGGCGACTAAAAAAGCAGGCCATGCTCTGGGCAAAGGACGTTCATCAGGGGGTTGGCATTTTTGCGATAGAGGCAATCGTTCCTGTTGACCGCATCATCCGTCATCTCCTTCGGATTTCCCGGGTGGAGGGTGTGGCCCTTGCCAATTACCTTGATTTTCAAGTCGTCGAGAATGAGGTGATCCTGCCATCCCTTCCTCCGGCTTTTGATGGCTTTCGGATTCTTCAGCTTGCCGATCTTCATTGTGACCTTCACTTGCCCTTCGCCGAGGCTTTGATCCCTCATCTTGCCGACCTTTCCTACGATTTTGCAGTGTTCACCGGCGATTATCACAACAAAATCGGCGCGCCACAGGACCAGTCGCTCCTTCTGATGGAGAAAATTGTCTCTGCCGTGAAACCACCGCGGATTGCCATTCTTGGAAACCATGACTTCATTGAAAAAGTCCCATTTCTTGAACACATTGGTCTTCCCGTGCTCCTGAATGAATCCACTTTCCTTGAAAGAGATGGGCAGCGGCTTTGGTTTGCGGGCATTGATGATCCGCATTTTTTTCAATCCGCTGACCTGGCACGAGCACGCGCCAGCATTCCGCCCGAGGACTTTGCGATTTTATTGAGTCACAGCCCTGAGACGTATAAGGAGGCCGCAAGATTGGGGTTTGTGTTTTTGATGTGTGGTCATACCCACGGTGGCCAGATCTGTCTTCCTGGCGGATTTCCCATCATTCGAAACACCCGGGTTCCCCGCCGCCTTCTTGCGGGGGCATGGAAGGAAGCGGATCTCGTGGGCTACACTTCGCGGGGCACGGGTGCCTGCGGTGTCGCGGCGCGGTTTTTTTGCCCCCCAGAAATCACGATTCACACGCTGCGGTGCGGGAGATGATTCCCACTTGACTCGCATCTTTTAGCCCGTGACCTTTCTCATCCTATGATACTTCTCGGAATTGAGTGTGGAACCCAAAGCACAAAGGTTGTGGCAATGGATTGGGAGACCGGTGACATTTTGGCCTCTGGCGGTGACGCCTATGGGTTTGTTCAAGGTCTTCCTGAAGGCGCCATGGAGCAGGATCCTGCCTGGTGGGTTGCGGCTGCCGAAAAGGGCATCCGCGAAGTACTGTCATTGCTAGGATCGCGAAAGTCCGAAATCACTGGTATCGGGGTGAGTGGTCAACAACACGGGTTGGTCGTCATTGATCAAGACGGCAACGTTCTTCGCCCCGCAAAGCTCTGGTGTGACACCTCAACAACCTCCGAGTGCCACGACATTACTGCCGCTCTGAACGGTGACGCTGGGGCCATTTCCTCCGTGGGCAATACCATCCGCACCGGCTACACCGCCCCCAAAATCCTTTGGGTTGCTCGTCACGAACCCGAAATCTGGGAACAGACGACAACAGTTCTTTTACCCCATGATTACTTGAACTTCTGGCTCACCGGCCAAAAACGCATGGAATTGGGGGATGCTTCAGGCACGGCTCTACTGGATGTCCAAACCAGAACATGGTCAGATCGTGCCGTGGAATCGACCGCCCCGGGCCTTGCCAGTCGTCTGCCAGCTTTACACCGCTCCAGTGAGCCCTGTGGCGTGCTGCGGGATACCCTTTGCAAAGCATGGGGCCTGTCTAAAGCACCTCTTGTCAGTTCGGGGGGAGGGGACAACATGATGGCAGCCATCGGGACCGGCAATGTTCAGGTGGGGGAAGTCACAGCAAGCCTTGGAACCTCCGGCACGCTCTTTGCCTTTTCTGACAGGCCGGTGGTTGACCCCCAAGGTGAAGTGGCGGCTTTTTGTGACAGCACCGACCATTGGCTCCCGCTTGTGTGCACCATGAACCTCACGCTCATCTCAGAGCATGTGAGGAAGCTTTTTGGATGGAGTCATGACGAAATGGATGC
>JBGTAR010000152.1:0-17296 GCA_041749815.1 Terrimicrobiaceae bacterium | reverse complement strand
AATAGCTCAGCACGCCTTGGCCTCACTCACGATCACAACTTAAACCGCATAGCCGCCCGCCTCTTACCAACCGGGCTTGTTCAACCATGGGTGCAGTCGGAGGGCTCGTTCCTCGCCTCCGCTACACCCTTTACCGTTAGGGGGGATGCACATATGTGGTAAACCGATAGCTCAGATTGTGCCTATGTCAAACATTTGATCCGGGCTTTGGGCAACGGTTCAAAAATGGAAAATACCATCCTGAGCCCAGGCGCAAGCCCAACGTTCTCAGGCGGACAAGCAGGGAGCCTCGCGGTGCTCACCACGTAGGGCTGTTGCATACCGCACCATTGGTGCTTTCGTGACCTCCCCCGCTCGAAATCCCGCTTGTTGCGATGGGGCGATGAACTGCAAGCTTCGCGCATTTACACATTCTTTTGTTTGCATTATGATTGTTCCGGTTCTGCAGGCCGTCTCCCTTGTCGCGGTCCCGGAAAATCCTTCCTCTTATGCCAAATCAGCGCGCTATTGCCAAAGCCTTGGGTCTGAGCCAAGCGGCAGTCTCTCTGGCTTTAAGGGGATCCCGCAGAGTTTCCAAGGAAATGCGCGAACAAGTTAAGGAAAAGGCCAAACAGATGGGTTACCGGCAGAATGCCTATGTGAGGACACTGATGTCTCATATCCGGGCCGGCAAGGCGATGAAAGATCAGGGGACTATCGCTCTCTTCATTGATTCTGCCTCCGAGTCGGACTGGTATCGGGCCTCCAGGGCTTACCATGGTTATGAGCTGGGCGTTCTGCGGCGCGCATCAGAGCTCGGATTTAAAGTGCAGAGGTTTTTTCTGAACGCCCCTGGCATAACGCCTGCCAAAGCGGATTCGGTTCTCTTTGCCTGCGGAATCCAGGGCTTGATTTTTCTGCCTCCTTACCGGGGGAACCGTTCATATCCTATCCAGTGGGAGAGGTATGCGTGCATCGGGATCGGGATGGGGTGGGAAGATCAGGATCTGGATCTTGTGGATCAGGATCATCTGGCGAACTATCTGCTTGCCTTCAAAAAACTCACGCAATCAGGCTATCAGCGGATCGGGACCGCGCTGTCCGAGGGGCATGTCAGAGAGCACCGCCGGGGAGCCCGGTGGATGCCCGGCTATTGTGATTGTCAATACAGCCTTCCTAAGTCCCGGCGGATCCCTCTTTTTGTGGGAGATATTAACGCAAGCTCCCTGAAGGAATTCAGAAAGTGGTATGCTCGCTGGAAACCGGACGCGTTTATCTCCATTGACGGCTCGGAGCGCCACTGGTTTGAGGGGATGAAACTGAAGGTTCCCGGGAATGTTGCCATGGCCTGTCTGGCCGTCCCCTCGGGTTCGTCATTTTCCGGCATTGATGAAAGAAATGAGAAGGCAGGAGCTGCGGCGGTGGAGTTGGTCGTGGCAAAGATTGCCCGGAATGAATATGGAATTGTGCAGGAGCCCTCGGTTTTGATGATTGGGGGGCGGTGGGTGGATGGGACAACCGCCCGCAGACCTCTCAAGACCCATTGATGTGACGATTGCCCGCAGGGAGGGATGCACAGGCACAGGGAAATGGTTATCGTGATAACTTTCCGGAGGATTTACCCCGGGAAGAAGTGTGTTACTTTTGATGAACTAGGAGTTCTCTCGATGAAAAACTGCCCCCTCCCAATCCTATCATCCCTCTTTTTCGCAGGGATCTCATACGTCGGAACCGCCTTCGCGGCTGAGACGATCACGGTGAATCCAGCGATCACTTATCAGACCATCGAGGCCTGGGGAACGGCAGATAACACATTCGGCACCGGCAAACTGGATTTCCAGAAGAGTTCATTGCGCCGGCATCTGATTGAAGAAGCCGTCCAGACCCTAGGGATTACCCGGACGCGCATTGAAGCCCAAAACGGCAATTTTTCCGATTGGAAGCACTGGGAGGAGCTGAATGACAATTCTGATTCCGGGGTTTTGGATGCGACGCGTTTGGAGACCAACAGTTTTGACAGGAAAATGACCGAGTGGGTGGTTCCCATGAAGCAGGCGGTTGAGGCGGACGGGGGCGTGTTTGGCAGTTACTTCAGTCCCTCGTTTTATAATGGCGGGAGCACGGGGACCGCGCCGACCTGGTTGATCAATAGTCCCGGGGAGCATGCGGAATACCTGTCCTCATATCTCCTGAGGCTGAAGGATGTCTATGGGATCACCCCGAACTATTACACGATCCTGAATGAGGCGGGCTTCGACAACACATGGACGGCGGCGATCGTGGGGGCCATGATCAAAACCGTGGCGCCCCGCCTTCAATCGCTGGGTTTGACGAGCAAACTTCAGTTTCCTGAGAGCTACGGGGCGGATGTGGCATGGAATAATTATATCAGTGTTTTGCAGGCCGATGAAGACATCTGGCCTCACGTTGGCATGCTCTCCTACCACCTCTATAGCGGAAATGCTGGGACGGACATGTCGCGGGACTCCATTCGTGATTTCGGAATCGCCCGCAATCTTCCCCGGGCACAAACAGAATTCACCACGCAAACATCGGAAGTCCTGTACAACGATCTGACCAAGGGAGGGGTTTCGGTTTGGGATCTGTACAAATGGAATGGCATTTATTTCAGAACCCAAGCGCCCGCAGCGGTTTCAACGCAATGGTTCTCGCGGACGCAGACATTTTGGAAGATCCGGCAGGTCACAAAGTATGTGACACCGGGATCGGTCCGGGTGAATGCCGTTTCCACGCACACGAGCATCCGGCCTCTGGCATTTACGAAATCGGGCAAATCCATCGTCGTTCTCTGGATTGCTTCCGGAGGCGTTAATGCGCCGCTGACCCTGGTGGGATTGGCCCCTGGCTCTTATGGAGTTTCCAAGACCATTGGAAGCAACAACTTAACTCCTCCGAATTATCAGGAGGTCGGAGTCTTTACGACCCTCGCAAACGGGGATCTTAGTTTGCCCGCCCTGGGAACGGATACGGTCGTCACTATTTATCCTCACGATGGCAACCTTCCTCCGACCGTTGTCGACTGGAATTCGAGTCCGTTTTTCCTGACCCAGCCGGCTTCAACCGCCACCCTGACCGCATTGGCGAAGGACCCCGAGCTGGATGTGGTGACCTACTTGTGGTCCGTCAAGAGTCAACCGGCGGGGGCCTCGGCGGTTTTGGCAACCCCCAATGCCGCCTCATGCGCTGTCAGCGGTATGACGGCCCCTGGTGAATATGTTTTTCAAATCGCAATCAGCGACCCGACCCACACGGTGATCCGCACGGTTGAGGTCACTTCATTTTCCGGCAACCAACCTCCCTATCTCACGGATGTTCACAACCGTGATCCCGTGGGTTTGACCTTGCCTGCCAAAACCTCAGCGACACTCAGGTGTGTGGGGATGGATTTGAACGGGGATGCCATCACTTATCAGTGGTCGGTAACCAGTCAGCCGCCCGGTGCCAATGTGGTGCTCACCGGCGCGACGACGGATTCCTGCACAGCTAGCGGTATGACGGTGGCCGGGAATTATGTTTTTCATATCGCTGCCAGCGATGGAATCAACCCCGCCACCACGCAAACACTCACAGTTCCTGTTTTTCCGGCTAATGTGGCTCCCACGGTTTCGGTGCCGACCGCGTCTCCTGCAACGATGAAGCTGGCGGCCGGTGCCACCACGGCCGGCACCACGCTGTCTGCTGTGACCAGTGATTCGGATGCTGCGTCGTTTGCCACCTGGCGCCCCGGCGGAGATGTCCTGACGCATTGGTGGACCATGCAGAGCGGACCCACCGGAGCAAAGCCTGTGTTTGCAACGCCGGGCGCTTCGAGCACCGCCGTCAGCAATCTCATCGCCGGAACTTATGTCTTCAAAGTCAGTGCCATGGACAGGGCGGCGGTGACCAGCAAGACGGTGACCGTGACCGTGGATCCATCGTCCGGAGAGTTTGTTTTCAGCGCAGCCGGCTATAGTCAGACTGAGGGAAACAGCGGCAGCGCGACCAAGACGATTAGCGTCACCCGCGCAGGTGGCTCTGCAGGCGCGGTTGACGTTGGCTACGCGACCGCTGATGGCAGTGCCACAGCCGGTTCGGATTACACAGCAGCCAGTGGAACCCTCAATTGGGCCGACGGGGAGTCGGGGCCAAAAACGTTCGATGTCGAAGTGCTCGGGGATTTAACTGTGGAAGGGGATGAGACCGTGGCAATCAGCTTGAGCAGTCCCGGTGGTGGGGCTGCGCTGGGCAGTCCAAACACAGCGGCGCTGACGATTTCCAATGATGATATGGGTGGATTTACAGCCTGGGTGAGTGCTTATGAATTGACGGGTCTGGATGCGCTGGAGACGGCCTCTCTTGCAGGGGATGGAGTTACGAATTTGATGAAGTACGCCCTGGGACTGCACCCGAAAGAGAGTGTCACAGGAGTCACGGACGGGACCAAGCCCGGTTTGCCGGCTGTGGGAACCGAAGGCTCAAATCTGACGTTGCTCTTCCAGAAAGACACGAGCAAGACCGACCTCACTTATGCCGCGGAGGCCTCACCGGACCTAGTCACTTGGACAACCTCCGGTGTCAGCGAAGGCGTGCAGTCGACCAGTGGTACCATCCAAACGATCAAGGCCTCAATTCCGATGGGAGTTGATGACAAAAAGTTCCTCCGTTTAAACGTCACAAAAGATAACTAAGGATCACGATGAGCCGATGGACGATAGAGCAAGCTGCAAATTGGTATGCGATGCAACCGTGGCTTATGGGATGCAATTTCCTTCCCAGCAGCGCCATCAACCAACTGGAGATGTTTCAGGCGGAGTCCTATGACCCTGAGACGATCCGGCGGGAGTTGGGGTGGGCGGAGGAGTTAGGTTTTAACACCATCAGAGTTTATTTGCACGACCTCCTCTGGGCTCAGGATGAGGGCGGTTTTTGCGAAAGGCTGAATGAATTTCTGGGTATTGCTGATCGGCACGGGATGAAGGTGCTTTTCACCTTGTTTGATGACTGCCACCGGCCTGATCCCGCACTTGGGGTGCAGCCCCTGCCGGTGCCAGGTGTTCATAATTCCGGCTGGAAACACAGCCCCGGGCAAAAGCTGACGCTTGCGTTTCATGACGGCACGGTCACCGATGCTGAGAGACGCAGGCTCAAGCGGTATGTCCAAGGCCTCTTGAAGCGCTTTGATGGAGATGAGCGTGTCCTGATGTGGGATCTTTATAACGAGCCCGGCAGAAGCGATAATTTCGATCAGTCGTACGAACTCCTGACTGAGACCTGGACGTGGGCTCAGGAGGTGAGGCCTTCCCAACCCCTGACCGCCTGTCTCGAGGGCTCCGTGGGGGAGCGCAACATCTCGCTCAATGCGGCCCGGTCGGATGTTCTCACGTTCCATTGCTACATTTGTAAGGATCTGGAAAAGATCATCGGGAAGACCCGGGCCATTTCACCGGGCCGTCCTGTGATTTGCACGGAATACATGGCCCGGGAGTACGGGACCACCTTCCAGCACAGCCTCCCCATTTTTAAAAAGCACGGGATCGGTTGTTACAACTGGGGGCTTGTGGCGGGAAAGAGCCAGACCCATTTCAACTGGAAATCGGTGGGGCTGATGGAGGAACTGAACAAAAAAGGGGCCGTTTTAAAACCCGGAGATCCTATCCCTGAGCCGGAGCTTTGGTTTCATGATATCTTTCGTGTGAATGGAACCCCTTTTGATCCCGAGGAAGTGCAATTTATCAAGGAGATCAACCCGGCGGTCGTGGCACGCGGATAGGAAACGAACGATCACAAGAACCCCCGGAAAACAAAAATGAAGACTTCCATGCAACGACTTTGGAAAATAATGTCTTCCCTCCTCATCACAGGAGTTTTGCTGCCGGCGGATGTCAAGGCGGCCTCCGCCAGTTTGTGTGACGTGACGGTGCCGACCGAGTCCGGCAGAACTCTTTCCATGAGATTGTTGGTCCCGGATAATCATTTCAGCGTCGCCCACGCCACCCAATTTCATGTCTTGCTCACAAATATTCCTGCAGGGGTCCGAAGGGCCTTAAACACCGGGGTGACAGGCAATGGCAGCGTAGCCGCTAGGACGGCCCCAGCGGAGTGGAGCTCCCACCACATAGCCAAGTCACTCTGTTACTGTGTTTATTTTCAGCCGCGAACACTCACACCAGAAGCCATCACTCTCCGCTGGATTTTGGTTTGCAGGCTCAGATAACCTGTGTGAGCATGTTTGTTTGAATCGATTTTCCCCTAATAACAGAACCACTCAATCGGCAAGGCCGTGGATCAAACGGATCTGTTGGCTGAGTTTTTGGGTGATTGCGGGTGTGGACGGATTCCTCCCAACTTTTGCACAGGCGCAAACAACCAGCGTGACCTATCTTGGCATGCAATCCGTGGCAACAGGGACAGTCGTGGGTGGAACGGAAGTGGGCGGCCTTTCTGGCATTTCCTATAATCCTTATGCAGACACGTTTACCGCCATCACGGACGACTCGCGGAGTCCAGGTGCCAGCCGCATGTGGAATGTGGCTTTGGATTATGATGCGGCAAACTTTTCGGCTGCAGCCGTTAACTCGAGCGTCAGCCTGAAGACATCCACGGGCGGAATCCCTCCATTGGCTGACACAGAGGGCATCGCCAGAGACCTTGATGGGTCTTTCTATGTCTCCCATGAGGGACTTGCCGCAGGAACCGATCCGGTTGACAGCATTCCGCCATGGATTCGGCGTTTCAATTCCCAGACCGGGAACAGAGAGGCCGATATTCCACTCCCTGAAAAATTTCTTCCTCGCAATGCATTGGGCCAGCAAGTGCCGCCCAATGATGCAAACCAGACGAGTGGAGTGCGGTCCAACCTGTCGCTTGAATGTCTTGGACTTGCGCCGTCCAAAACAATTCTTTTCACGGCCACTGAGGCCGCACTGAAGCAGGACTATGATGGGGTCTATGATAGTTCCATCAATCAGGCGCAAAACAGCGATGTCCGCATCGTTCGTTTCAAGGGTATCCCCAACAATCCCGTGACTTCGGAAGAAAAGGTTTACCGTTCCGACGAAGGCACGCCTTTCTTTTTTGTCCGCCGATTTAATACTGTGACGGATATTCTCCCAATCAATGATAATGGAAAGATGCTTGTGCTGGAGCGTGGCCTCACAGACAACAACTCAAACACCGGCAGCTATCGCATTCGAATATATGAGGTGGATTTTCAACAAGCTGGCGCGACGAATGTTGCCGGAATTTCCGCACTCACGGGGGCAACATTCACGCGGTTGAATAAAACATTGGTTTGGGAGTCCTCGACAAACATGGACAATGTCGAGGGGATATGTTTTGGACGCGATGTGCAGGGATTTCGAACACTCGTGCTGACATCGGATAACAATTTTAGCGCCTCGCAGGTCACACAATTTCATGTCTTGCTCACAAATATCCCAGCCGTTGACCGGAGGACTCTGAACACAAGTGTGATGGGAAGTGGCAGCGTGAGCGCCGAGCCGGCCCTGCCCTGGTATCCTGATGGGAGCGAAGTTGTCCTGTCCGCTTCCCCTGCCACTCAATTTTCCTTTGGAGATTGGGTCAATGATGCCACAGGTGTCATGAATCCTTTGATCGTCACGATGACCAACAACAAGAGCGTCACCGCCCGGTTTCTGTCGCCGTTCCAGAGTTGGGGCGTCCCTTTTTTTTCGGTGGATGAGATCCTGGAGGTGGAGTGGGCAACCCGTGACCCGGACGGGGATGGCTTATCCAATCTGCTGGAGTATGCGCTGAATCTACATCCCAAAATTCCTTCCTCCACAGATTTGATCGGGGTTGATGAGAGTGGGGAAAACCTGATTCTGACATATCAAAAAGACACCTCAAAGCCGGACATCAGCTATCAGGTTGAAGCCTCGGCGAAACTCGTCACATGGGAGGACAAAACGGATGTGCTGGACTCAACGGATGGTCCCATCCAAACACGGCATGCCAGTATCTCCTTCCAGGATGCTTTCAAATTTCTGCGGCTGAAAATCACGCAGCTATTTTGATTTTTTGAGAATCGTTTTTTTGATTTCTGAAGCCCTTGTCGTGGCCGTGCCAAGTTCTTCCTTGGTGAGGTTCAGAGCGGCAAGTTCTCCCGAGGCATCCTGCTGAACCGCCACGCCCTGGGCCTGACCCGCAATCAGAAACCATGCGCCTGCTTCAACCCGGTCAAGGGGTTCGTTGAGTGCCAGCCGTCCCATCCACAAGGACGCAGTTTCATCGCCATTCTTGGCCGCCTGTTGAGTCCAAAGGATGGCCTCGGCAGGATCAGCGGCTGTGCCCTGACCAAATAACAGACGTTGAGCGAGTTCCCGTTGCGCTTGAGGATGAGCGCTCTCAGCGGCTTGGCGTAGAGCGTCAATGGTCCATTCCTTGAGCGGGATTTCCGCAATCGCGGGAGTTGGTGATTCTGGTTTTTCTTCAGCAGATGGATCCGGCTGGCGTGAGCATCCCGTGAAAAAAATCACCAGCAAGAAAAAGAATCGCATGGGGAAACCTTAACCCTCCCAATCATCCAGGGCAACCCCTCTGCCTTTTCATGAATTCGCGATAGAACGAAGCGGAAAGAAACTCGTTCCGAGTTCCTCCACGCGGATCAGGCCTGCAGGGCACTGAGGAGTTCTTTCAGATCAACGGTTCCGATGGTTGAGCTGGTGTCGCTGAGAGCGTAAGGTAGGATCAGCCGCCCGGCATGAATCATGGCTCCACAGGAGTAAACGACATTGGGAACATACCCCTCGCGCTTTTCTCCGGTTGGCTCAAGGAGTGGTTGTGTCAGTGTTCCAATAACGCGGGATGGGTCCTCCAAGTCGAGCAACATCGCACCAAGACAATACCGTCTCATGGGTCCGACCCCATGGGTGATGACCAGCCAACCGGCTTCGGTTTCTATCGGTGATCCGCAATTGCCAATTTTTACAAATTCCCAAGGCTGGGTGGGTATGGCCAAAGGCTTCGGATCATTCCAAAAATGCAAGTTGTCCGAGAGCATCAAAAACAGGTTTTCGTCATCCTGACGGGAGATCATGGCGAAGTGGCCATTGATCCGGCGTGGGAAGAGGGCCATGCCTTTGTTTTGTACGGCCTGGCCATTGAGGGTTCTGATTCGAAAACTCCGGAAGTCGGTGGTTTCGATAAGTTGGGGAAGAATGGCCCGCCCATTATAAGCGGTGTACGTCGCGTAATAGCAAACCCAGCCATCCGCTTCCACAAACCTCACAAACCGTGCGTCCTCAATGCCATTGCTTTCGTTGGCGGACACCGGAAAAATAATGCGCTCGGAGAGAGCAACCGATTCCGGAAAATGCACTTCATAGTTCGAACTAGCCAGCCATTTCACACACTCAATCGTTCGCTCGATCTCACGGGCGCGGCCGCGAGCGGGGGATTGGTTCATGGCCCGCTCCAAATCCTCACGAGAAAAGTCTTCACCGAGGGGTTCCATGATCCGTTCTGAGACCTTGTTTTCAAAACCCATTTCCCGCAGCTTGTGCAAAAAGATGGTTTTCCGATACGTCGGGTTTTCCTTCACATCGGGGGCAATCACCAGAGGCGAAATTCCGTCTGTGGTGATCGCACCATCAGGATGGATCAGCCCGGACCGGAATTCAATGGACGAGATATGTCCTTCCCCCGTCGCCCGCAAACTGAGCACAAAACGCAGGGCCCCATCTTCCACTCCGGATTGGCCCGGGTGGGCCACGATGGAGGGATTAAAAAGGGCTGCGGACTCGAGAGCATATTCGCCGGAGAAGAGGGCTCCGATGTAGAGCTGACGCGGGAGGGAAAGGGATTGGTCATCGAAGCGTCCCCGCACCATCGCAAAATGCCGGCGCCAGGATGTTTCCAAATCGATGTGCCGGCTGCTGAAGTCTGTGCGCAGAAGGTTCAATTGCGCTTCCACCTCGGTTTCTCCCAGCGAAAGTGCGCGATCAATAATATGATCCACTTTCGCGGGGTCCGAGGAAATGAAGGGACGGACAAGTACCCGCTTGCTGTCCGGGCGAAAAAATACTCCGGTCTGGTGGACTTCAATCATAATAAAACTCTCTGCTCGGCACGCCGGATTTCGACCAGCGACAGATAAAATGCGAGACTCGATTCGGCGCCCTGATTTTGATTCAGGTGATCCTGAAGAAGCGCGTCTCTGCAGCCGCCGGTGGTCGGATCGTAAAGTGGTTGACCCAGGTCATTTCGGCCGAGAAACCAATCAAAACATCGTCTGGCGGCCGCATGCCAATATTGGTCACGTGTGACCGCAAACGCTTCCAGACACGCAGAAACCATCGCATAGGCTTCCAGTGGTTGCTGATCGAAGCGGGCCTGTTCCCCTCCGCGCTGCCAAAATCCACGACATCCAATCGGCGCAAAATACCCCTCCGAGGTTGTCTGGGCTTCAAGCAGCCACCTGAGGGATTGCAGGCCAATTTCGAGGACTTCTCCCTGTGACGTCCAGTGACCGCTCAGGATCATTGCATGAGACAGCTTGGCATTGTCATAGGTCGCAATGCGTTCGAACCACTGCCAGTCCGGCGAGGCATTGGCTCGGTACAGACCCAGCAACATCGAGGTGAGAGTTTCACGCATCTGACTCACGACACGATCCCCTGAGAAAGTCCGCAGGTATTCGTGGATCGCGATAATCGTGAAAGCCCAAGCCCGGGGCGAGCTGAAGCGGGCTACGGGTGGCAACCCGCGTTGGAAGAGAAGGGCGCACAGATTGCGGTGACCCACATTTTTCGATCGTCCGAGGGCTGTTGCCACGGCCCAGAGGGCGCGGGCATGACTATCCTCAGAACCGTGCAGTTCGAGCCACTCGCGGGAGTAACTCATAAAATTCCGGAACCGGCACGTGTTGCCATTAAAGGCATACCAAAGGAAGGCGAGGTAACTCCCCGAAAGCCGTCCGACCTCTTTCGAGAGCCCCTCGAGTTCATCGAGGTGCACGGTAAAAATAAAGGCCCGCGCACAATCATCCGTGCAATACCCCTCATGAAAATTCGGAAGGTTGTAAATCGCGTGCTGAAAGATCCCCGTGTGATCGCTCATCGTAAAGAGGTGATCAAGGTTGAGCTCCGGTAGAGGGAGCGGCTCTTCGGTCATGATCTCGGCCACCACCTGGCCGGTGCTCATGCTCTCGCGCGCCCGCCCAAAACTCTCCATGTAGCGACGGGCCACAACTGGCCAGATCATGTCCCGGCCCTGTTTCCATGCCCGTTTGCGCATGGCGGTCATGTGTGTCGGCTTCGAAAGAATGTTATTGACCCCGGCGGCAATCGCACCGGGATTTGAAAACGGAACAAGGATTCCCCGGTCCCCCGCCAACAACTCTTCCGCATGCCAGTAGGGGGTGGACACGATGGCTTTGCCGGCCCCGAAAGCATACGCGAGTGTGCCTGACGTGATTTGCGCCGCATTCAAGTAAGGTGTCAGATAAATATCCGCCGCCCCGATAAATTCTTTGAGCTCTTCCATCTCCACAAACCGATTATGAAAGATGACCTGTTCCGAAACCCCGAGCTCCTTCGCCAGGTTCTCCAACTTTGTGCGGTATTTTTCTCCCTCCGAGGCAATGAGGTTGGGATGGGTCGCCCCCAGAATAATATAAACCACATCCGGATTTTGCTCCAGGATGGCCGGCATCGCGGCGATTCCGTGTTCGATGCCCTTGTTCGGTGAGAGGAGCCCAAATGTGAGCATCACCGTTTTGCCCTCCACCCCGAACTCGTCTTTGTAGAAATTCGAGTCCATGAACGGGATGTCGATGACCCCATGGGGAATCAAATCAATTTTGTCGGCCGAAATCCCGTAAACTGTTTCCAACAAATGGCGTCCGCGATCGGCCATGACGATAAACCGGTTCGACAGCGCATCGAGTTGAGTCATCACCTCCCGCTGGTCGGAGCTGGGATCTTTGAGGACCGTGTGCAGGGTTGTGACCACGGGCATACGCACACCGCGAAGCAGCTCCAGCAGATAACTGCCAGCCGGTCCGCCGTAAATTCCAAATTCGTGCTGCACCGAGAGCACCTCAACATTGTTGATGTTGAGAAACTCAGCCGCCCGGCGATAGGAATCGAGTTCTTTTTCTTCAAACTCGAACCGCACCCGACTGGGGTAGTCGTATCCACCCTCCTTGTCGTTCACCGAACCCACAATGCATTTGATCTTTGGAAACTCTTCCGCAATTGCTTCGCAGATGCTGGCTGTGAATGTGGCAATGCCGCAGCGGCGCGGGGTGTAATCTCCCACAAAGGCGAGGTGGGTGGTGGTCGGTGGTTTTTCCATATGCGAGAATTCAAAGAAACGCGCACCACAAGCAGGCAGCGGCCGTTTCTCCCTAACAGGCAAGAGGACCCAGCACGAATCCCCTTAACTATCCGCCCGAAACCCGGGAAGTCAATATTTCATATCAGAAAATAAACGGAATTCCCTGATTATCAAAGGCTTGCTTCTGTTTTGATAAATAAGACTCTGACAGCCGATCAAAGCCACCTGTTGCACGAAATGCCTTCAGATAATCGTTCACAGCCTGCGTCATTTCCTCATCATCTTTCCGCACCGCCACCGCCCACTCCTCAATTTGTAGGGGTTTCAAGAGGGCACGGGTTTTGTCAGGGTGCTGCTGCCAATTACTCCAGACACTCATTTGGTCATAAATAAACCCATCCACCTTGCCCTGAATGACCTCAAGCACCGCGGCACTCTCTTTCTCCACAGAAAGGATCGTGGCCTGCTCCAAATTCCGACGGGCCCAGACCTCGCCGGTAGTGCCCTGACGCACCACATACGTCCGACCCGCTTCATCCACCACTTCCTCAATCCCACTTTTTGCTCCTGCCAGGACTCCCAAACCCGTTTTGAGGTAAGGATCGGAAAATCCAATCGATTGTTTGCGTTCCTCGGTCACGGTCATCGAGCTGATCACACAATCCAGTCGTCCTCCCTGCAGAGAAGGGATCAGACCCACAAAAGGAATGTTTTCAATTTTGAGAGGACGCCCCAGGGCATCTGCCAGCCCTTGCGCCAATTCCACACTCACTCCGACTGGCTCACCCTGATCATTGATCGTTTCAAAGGGTGGATAAGAAAGGTCCATGCCCACCACGAGCGGTTTCGGTCCCGACGGCCCGCCACAACCAAGAATTCCCAAAACCATGATCAGCCCCAGCATTGTCATTCCAAATTTCATGGGACCCACTGTAAACATGAAAACCTCAGTTTCCAGCCCGGAGTTTGGGCTCTAGTGCGTCTTCTGACCCCTTCCAAGTAAGAGGAACATGGAACATGTTTCTCCCCGTCCCCACTTGATTGTTCCACGTGGAACATTGTTCGAAAGCCTGGCCGTTGCAGCGCGAGTGATGCATTACCCTGGTGGTAGGGATGGCGGTCCCTCGCCGTCCGTCGCTTGATGGTAGGTATGGTTGAGAGCCCGTCCGCTTTCGCACCGAGCCGTCCGTGGATTCAACCCATTTCGTTGTCAGGATAAAATGAAGAGCTTTTCACCATGAAGAGCATGAAGACCATGAAGGAAGAAAAAAGCGGTTTTATTTGAGTTGAAAGGCGTGGGTGGTTTTGCAAGCGCTGCTGATCTTCATGCTCTTCATGTCCTTCATGGTTAATTCAAATCCTGTTTCCTGATAGAGAAATGGCAGGTAAGAGAACTGACTCAGCCTACCAGGAGAAATTGTCAGTAACTCGGGGAATTTCTGGGATTAAACCTGCCAATAAGAGGAAGAACCTTCAAAAGAGAGGTGTTTATTCGTCCAACTCACAAACTGTGCCCAAGTTATTACCGAACAGAAATCGGTGTGGAACACTGATGTTTCCTTGCTGGAGCGCAGGTTGACCGAGTTGTTCCCATACTATAAGAAGAAGAGAAGGGATAAAAATTTCTTTTTCTCTTCATAAGAATGGGAACAAGATTCCAACCGCGCCGTGTTCCACGTGGAACGGTGGGGGGAATGAGATCGTCTGTTTTGGGATGCGGACACGGGGATTAAAAACTCAGAATGTGCCGGCAGGATGCCAGCGGTCCCAGGTTAAGGCAATCCCAGGAAACCGTTAATCCCTCTCGACTAACTTGAAGTTACTCTGCTTTCCACAACCTTGCGTAGCCGGGTTCTGGCGCTAGAAAGGAAAATAGGAGAAGAAAAACTCCCGCAGAGTCGCTGAGTCGCAGAGAGTGGAACGAAATCACCAGTCACCTGTAAGATGTTTGCCCTATATATCATAACCTCCTCTTCTCTGCGTCATTGCGCCTCTGCGCGAGATTTCTTTCCTCTATTTAGGATAACCATTCCATACCACCTCACAGTCCGAGAAAACGACTTTCCAAGTGGAATTCCATTTTTTAAGCTCCTGCTGCTTTGATAAAAACGACAGGTGAAAAGATAAGGGATGTTCTCAAGATTGCGGGTTGGATCTTGGGGCCCCTTGCCTTTATCCTTCTGGTGTTGATGATCCTGCCCATGGGAGTCCCCACTTTTCCTCCGCCACTCACACAGACCCTGACGTTTCATGACGCGCTGGCGGCCTTTGATCAGGTGGCCGAGCGGGACCGGTTTTTTGTGAATGATGTCTGTGTGGCCAATGTGAGGCATCATGAGAGGAAAACCGAACGGGTTTATGTGCTCATGCATGGGCTGACGAATTGCCCGGCACAATTCGAACGGATCGCCAAAGCGCTCTATGCTGAAGGTCACAATGTCATCGTCCCTCGCATGCCGTATCATGGTTTCACCAACAGGCTTTCCGACGATCTCGCGAAGCTGACCCTGCAGGGCGTCGCGGAATGGGCTGCCGAGACTCTTGCGATCGCACACGGGCTGGGCGATGAGGTCATTGTGGCCGGGCTCTCGGTGAGCGGGACCACGGCCTCATGGATCGCACAAACGCGCCCTGACGTGACCCGCGTGGTGACCTTCGCTCCGTTTTATGGTCCTGCGGGAGTCCCCACCTTTCTGCAAGGGTCGTTGGGTCGGCTTCTCCTCCGCCTCCCGAATGTTTTCCTTTGGTGGGATGCTGCTCTCAAGCAGGAACTTCCCGGCCCGCCTTACGCCACACCGCGCTTTGCCACTCGGGCGATTGGAGAGTTTATGGTGCTCGGAAACTTTCTCAAAAAAGCCTCCGCAAAATCGGCCCCCGCCTGCCGTCAGATTCGAGTGGTGCTCACAGAGGCTGACCTCGCCATCGATCTCTCTCTGGCCAGGGAGATCACCGCACGTTGGAAAAAATGGCCGGACCGGGATATTCAGGAATATATTTTTCCAGTTGACCAGAAAGTGCCCCATGACATGGTGGATCCTCTTCAGCCGAACCAGCAATTGGAAATTTCCGAGCCAGTGCTTTTGAAAATTCTCACGGCGGACTGATCCGGGTTTTGACCTCGCTGGTGTTTACGTTGTAGCCACCCCACTCCGCTGGGGTGTCCATGCGGCCAGGCCACCAGACGGTTATGATGACAACCACGGATGACACGAAATGCACGGATAACAAAGAAAGACCATCGAGTGCGCAAACAGCACTGGCGTATGGCGTTTTCAACCTAAGCAGGAAAATAGAAGAAGAAAAACTCCCGCTGAGTCGCTGAGTCGCAGAGAGTTGGAACGAAATCACCGGTCACCTGGAAGATGGTGGCTCTCTGAAGGCCTTCCCCTCATGTCCTTCATGCTCTTCATGGTAAACTCCGGCATTTTCTTGCCTTCCAACTGCGGGATTTAGCTTGAAGGGACTCGCTGACGAAGTGCGTGTGAATCCCCAGAATTTCAAAAACACACCTTCTTCGCTCTGGGGCCAAAAGATATCTTGATTCGAATCAGATATACCGTTCATTTGATCGGTATTATGAGGAGTTCTCAAGATACACCATGCAAATCCCATGGACCCAATCCTTCGATTGGCGTGTACTGGCCGATCAAACCACTGGAGGACAGCCACCAAGCCCGTAAGAGGGAATCGCTTGGTATTCATGACAGAAAAAGCGCAATCAAGGGAATGGCCATAGCAGTTTCTGTTTCTATCCACGACCCTTTGGCCCCACCCACGAACAGGAATAATCCCGAGATATCATCCAACACTCCTCAATTGAATTCACCATGAAGGACATGAAGAGCATGAAGTTCCATGCATGAAGCAAAGGCAAGCCCGTCGATCCCGTTCCTCCAATGAGTGCAGGCAATCCCGGTTGGTCATGGCGGCTCTCTGAAGGCCAGCCCTTCATGTCCTTCATGCACTTCATGGTAAACTCCGGCATTTTCTTGCCTTCCAACTGCAGGATTTAAAATCATGTTCATGTGGCATCGATGTAGCGTCAATTTAAGGAAGCCACTCGCAAGGCCCGGGTTCTCCAAGCCCGCCACCTGTCAGACAGACGTCTCAACCACAATGACTTCTCTACACGTCCTTAAACGCCCAGGTGCCTGAGGCCCAAGCCATCTGGACCTTGCATGAATACGTAGGGCAAAAGCCGGACATCTTGATTCTCCTTGAATAGGGGTCTCATTGGTGGTTTAAAAAACCCAATGAAGCGCCATGGACGAAGTGTGCCCTCTCGGGCGACATTTGTAGGAATTATGTCGCCGGAGACATATCTCCAACAAATGTCGCCGGCGACTCAATAACACTGTTCGGCAAAAAAATAAAATCGTGAGCTCCCACCCATTTATGAAAACCACACTGATTGTTGGTAGCGTTATGTTACTAGCACTTATCGCCGCATGTGGAGGTTACACAATCTGACATATCCACGGACAAAGACTCGGACTACGTGTCGGAATGGCAACCGGTGCCGGAGCAGCTCTGAGAAGCGCCAGATTGATTCGTGAGAACAAGATACAGGATGCACTATCCTCCCTGGAATCATATGGAATAGTTGCAGGTGAGGGAGCCGATTTTCCTGCAGCTTCGTTTTTTCCAAGCTCTGAGGAGTTGGCCACATCACCGTGGAATGCATCTGTCAAGAGTATGAATGCGGCCTCTTCCAAATTTGTTCACGCCTATTTGGATGACTTTCCAGATCATGTCGATCCTCACAAAAAATAAGCCGAACAATAGCCATGCACTCAACTCCCTCCCGCGTCACACTTCGTGCTTGTCGCTTCGCTCCGCACGAAGTGCGCCACGTCCGGTCGTGAGTGATGGCCGACGTTGTGCGCCGAGCCAAGCAAGGCGCTTCTTGTCAGGTGAAAGACCTGATGTTTCAAAACCTAGCCAGTAGAGACTACCGAGTGTTGCAGTTATGTTAGCTAACCCATTGGAAAATCGCGGGAGGCACCGCGTGAACAAC
>JBGTAR010000151.1:0-24652 GCA_041749815.1 Terrimicrobiaceae bacterium | reverse complement strand
GATGGTTTGGTTTTTGTGTCGTAACAAAATTATAACCACTCGATTTCGGGCATGGCAGCGTTTTTCACGCTTCATGCCCGTACTTTTTTCCTGCCTTTCCCTCTCACACTCTACTTCTTCAGCTTACCGGACAGGCCCTTGTTAAGCAAATGCCGCTCATGAACCCTTCTGACGACCTCGACTTCGGCCAAACAATCCGTGGCTTTGCCGAAGGCCAGAGAGTCTTCGGACGGTACACCCTGCACAGGGTGCTCGGCCGTGGAGGCATGGGGATTGTGTGGCTGGCGTGGGATGAGAAACTGGAGCGGGACATCGCGCTCAAGTTCATGCCTGAGATGGTTCGTCTGGATGCGGCTGCTGTTGATGAACTCAAGAGGGAAACCCGCAAAAGCCTGTCACTCACTCACACGAACATTGTGCGCATCCATGATTTTGTGGAAGATGGTCAGAGTGCAGCCATCGCCATGGAATACATCGATGGGGCAACTCTCTCGGCTCTCCGCGTGCAACAACCCCGACGCGTTTTCGAGGTGGAAGAACTTCAGAGCTGGGTTGGCCAAATTTGCGACGCATTCAGCCCATCCCCGTCCATTCCCGACATGAGCGATGGAAGCCCGACCAAGGCGGCCGACCGCATCTTCTTCCACACCGACGACGAATCCCATGCGCGTTTTGTCACTGGCCGTCTGAAGGTTATGGCCCAGTTGCTCGCCGAATTCGGTGTTACCGCCATGTCGGAAGTCGTCCCGGCCACACCGAACCCCACGCTCCAGCAGCCGAGGCCGAGCCCAACCCCGACAAGCCAGGAGTTGGTGGTGCCTCCCTTTGTGCGGCGGGCGGTCATTGAAGATTCCGACGGCTACACCAATGTGCGGCAGGGAGCCTCCAAATCCTCCAGCATCCTTGCCAGGATCAACAACGGGGAAGTTTTTTACACGTATCCCCAACAGGAAAGCTGGTGGCGCATTCGAACGGCTTCTGGCGTCATCGGACACATACACAACTCACGAATTCGGCTGCAGAAACAGTAAGCAAGCGGTTGCCGTCGGAGTCGGCCAGCACCAACAGCGCGACCATCGTGACATTCGGCAGGGCGGGCAGTTTCTAGTTTCCCAACAGTTTTTTAGCCAGACTGATTTCGTATTGCGTTCTGAGTTTTCGAAAATGATCCGATATGACTGAGATTGAGGGGGGATTCGGAATCAGGGCGGCAAAACCCTCGTCGTCCTCCCGAACGATGCCGCTGCAAATGCGGTTGAGGGCATTCTCAAAATGAGCGTTGGTAAGGCCCGCCTTATCATAGGCTTTTTTCCAGGCTCGAAGCCCGAACGAATAATGCTGATCGAGCAGGAACAAGTCGATCCAGTCGCGGCTCTTGGACCGTGAGCTGGCCACGACGGCTTTGAGCTGGGAAAGCTCTTCCAGGGTGCCGATTCTGAAACCGCTGTCTGCCGGGGGAGAGTCCTTCAGGAGATTGACGTGATGGGAATCGGCGGTGAAAAATGTGAGTTTAACCTCCCCATCGATCAGGAGGTTTTGCGTGTAGTCACCGGCGTCCATTCCGGCGTTGAGGAAGTCGTCATACGTAAGCGAATCAACTTGTCTGACGACGGTATGACCCTCGGCCTTGAGTTCGTTTTCGAGCGCTTGCAGTGCCGGCTTGGGCAGACGGGCCCGTAGAGTGATAAAATCCAGATCCTCGCTTTTTCTGTGGGCGAGGTGGAGGGCCAGTCCCGTTCCTCCGATAAGCGTGAACGGGCGTAGCAATATATTTTTTTGGAGGCGGAGGAAGAGCCGGGCGGTGGCTTCCGGCATTACGGTGAAAGGATCCTTCACCGGGCTTTGAGGCCTTCTTCCATGTGTTGGAGGCACCGCGTGACGGTGGGGCGTGCACGCTTAAGCTCGCTAAGTTCTTCGGGGTAACCGCGGGCTTCGATTTCATTCCGGAGTGTTTCCCATTGCGAAGTGACTCGCTGAAAGCCGAAGCGCCGGGCGATATCGAGCAGGGTGTGAAAATTGGGACGGAGCAGAGCCTTGCAGATCATCACGGAATCATCAGCATCGGGATTGCTCCAGACCAAGCCGATGCCATCGTGACTTTTCCAAAATTCATTATCTCTGCTCATGCCTTGCTGAATCCAGAGCAGTTTAGGGGTTTCTGCCGGTGGAGGCAAACTTTCTAGTTCGTTTTTCTAAATACCCTTGCTTTCAAACCTAAGTCTGGCACTTGAAGCCAGGGCCTAAAAAAATCCCTCCAAAGACAGCATCTTGGGAATGTAGCAGGGGTCGAGATCGGGTCGGGGGATTGAAGAGGAATGATGGTAACGCATTCCACGCTTGGCATGATTCCTGCCTTTGGATATTTCTACATTTCTTATGGTGCCCCCTAACGACGACCTCGACTTCGGCCAGACGATCCGCGGCTTTACCGAAGGGCAGAAGGTCTTTGGGCGTTACACTCTGCGGAAGGTGCTCGGTCGTGGCGGCATGGGGATCGTCTGGCTGGCGTGGGATGAAAAACTCGAAGAGGAAATTGCCCTCAAGTTCATGCCGGAAATGGTTCGTCTCGATGATGCCGGCATTCAGGATCTTAAGCGTGAAACCCGTAAGAGCCTCAAACTCACCCATGCCAACATCGTGCGCATCCGCGACTTTGTGGAGGATAGCAATTCTGCGGCGATCGCGATGGAGTACGTGGACGGTCCCACTCTTTCATCGCTCCGCGTCCAGCAACCCGGACACGTTTTTGCTCCCGAACAATTGCTCCCCTGGCTCCGACAATTTATTGCCGCGCTCATCTACGCCCACGAACACGAGAGTGTCGTCCACCGCGACTTGAAACCCGCCAATCTGATGCTCAATTCCCGCGGGCAGCTCAAGGTGGCGGATTTCGGGATTTCCAGCAGCGTGACGGATTCGGTCAGCCGCATGTCGATGAAAGTCGGTTCCAGTGGCAGCCCGCCTTACATGAGCCCTCAACAGGTAATGGGCGATCCGCCGCAGCCCAGCGACGACATCTACAGCCTGGGCGCGACCATCTACGAATTGGTCACCGGAAAACCGCCCTTTCATTCCGGCAACATCTACGCCCAGATCAAAGACAAGGTTCCCGTGTCAATGACCCAAAAGAAGGCGGAACTCGGCGTGTCTGAAGGCGGTGAGATTCCGACAGTTTGGGATGAGACGGTGGCCCGCTGCCTGGCCAAGGATCCCGCAGAACGGCCACAGAGCGCAAGGCAGGTGCTTGATTGGCTGGAAGGGCGGGAGGAAATGCCGGGACAGGGAGGAAAGGAAGAGCTTCCGCCTGAGATGCCCCCCAATCCGCCAATCGGCGAGGCACCGCTGCCCGAGGGGACCGAAGGGAAAGCTCCAAAATCCAAGCGAAAGATTTGGGGAATCGCTTTGGCCGTCGGCGTCGTGATTGCCGGAGCCGCGGTGCTCTTTTCTTTGAGCGATCCCGGATCACGACCTCCTGCCGGGTCTATCGCCATGGCGATCAATGCAGACAAGCATCTCGTATTTTTGGGCGAGAAAGGGGAGGTTCTAAGGACGCTTTCCGAGACCGGACAATTTACGTCCATCGCGGAATTTAAAGAAGGACTTGCCCGCGTCTCTCAGGGGCCTGAAAAAAGCGAAAAACAAGGATTCGTCAATGCAAGTGGCAACTTGGTTATTCCCCCGAAGTGGGATGCAGCAGGGGACTTCAGTGAGGGTCTCGCTGAAGTCCGCTTGGGCGACGCAGAAACAGGAAAATGGGGTTTTATAGACAAGGAGGGCAACGTCGTTATTAAGCCTCAGTGGGGTTACGTATTGAATTTTTCCGAAGGCCTTGCAGGTTTTTCTGACTTGGACTTCGGCCTATTTTCTGAAGGAAAATGGGGATTCATCGACAACAATGGCCGCGTGGTGATCAAAATGCAATTTGGTGCAGTACGTTCATTCGAAGACGGTCTGGCATCTTTCTCTAAGGGAAGTTTCGCCGAAGGAAAATGGGGAATCATAGATAAGACGGGCAAAGTCCTGATCGATCCGACCTGGGGAGTAATTAACCCCTTCTCCGAAGGCCTCGCCAAGGTTTCCACGGGGGTAATGTTCGCAGAGAACGCCAGATGGGGCTTCATTGACAAAAGTGGAAAAACTGTGATTGAACCTGTCTGGAACGGTGCCCTGGATTTTAGCGAAGGGTTGGCCGGAGTGAAAGAAAGTAACAAAAATTCGCCTATAGGCAAATGGGGATTTATCGACAAAAGCGGGACGATAGTAATTTCTCCAAAATGGTGGGAGGTTCAGAGCTTCAAAGAGGGTATAGCTGCTGTGATGGAAGAAGTGAGGTGGGGTTTCATCGACACAACAGGATCGATCATTATTTCTCCAAAATGGAAGGACGTTTCAGACTTCAATAACGGCCTTTCCGTTGTGAGACCGTGGCCGCAGACCTTTTTCGATGAAGACAAAACGGGATACGGTGTCATCGACAAAAAAGGAACCGTCTTGATCGAGCCCAAGTGGTCACATCTTGTTCTTCTTCCCTCGGAAAGAGATTAAACACCCGTTCACGATGCAAATCAATCTGATAGACTGTCACTGCCACTCTTCCGATTAATCTGTCACGCAATCGGTCGTATTTTTCGGCTTTTTGAAACCGGTTGCTCCTGATATACCAAAATCTCGTGGAAAAACATCCCACTCACTCCACCTTGGGCGACGGTTTTACCAACCCGTCGGAGGATCAATCGACGACAGGGATTCCTGCGTATGACGACTTGGATTTTGGTCAGACGATTCGCGGGTTTCGGGACGGGCAAAAGGTCTTTGGACGTTTCACCCTGAAGCGAATTCTGGGTCGGGGTGGCATGGGCGTGGTTTGGTTGGGGTGGGATGAACGCCTTGAGGAAGAGGTCGCCCTCAAGTTCATGCCGGAAATGGTCCGGCTCGATGATGTTGCGATCAAGGATTTGACACGAGAGGCGCGGAAAAGCCGGAGGCTGACGCATAGCCACATCGTGCGCATCCATGACTTTTTTGAAGACGAGACAACCGCAGCGATCGTGATGGAATTCGTGGACGGCTGGACGCTTTCCACGCTTCGTTTGCATCAACCGGGTGAGATTTTTTCGCCGGAGCAACTTCAGGACTGGCTCCGGCAATTGGGCGATGCCCTAGGATATGCCCACGAGACAGGTAGATTGGTCCACCGCGACCTGAAACCTTCGAACCTCATGGTCACGAAGGACGGACGGCTCAAGATCACCGATTTTGGCATCGCCAGCAGCATCACGGATTCTGTGAGCCGTCTCTCCATGCGGGCTGGAAACAGCGGAAGTCCCCCATATATGAGTCCGCAGCAACTCCTCGGTGAGTCACCCCAGGTGACAGACGACATCTACAGCCTGGGTGCGACGATCTACGAGCTCCTCACCGGCAAGCCGCCCTTTTACCGTGGAAATATTCCCCGTCAAGTCGAGACCGTGGTTCCGCCTCCGATGACGGAACGCCGGACCGAATTGGGTGGAACCGGTCAACCCATTCCGGCCATTTGGGAATCCCTCATTGCCGCCTGCCTGGCGAAGGATCCTTCTGGGCGCCCGCAGACCGTTGGCGAACTGCTTGCCCTCCTGGATGGCACTGCAAAAGGGGGACTCGCCGGGTCCAAGGGCAAACCCGGCCTGGCGCGCATTCCGCTAAAGATTCTCCTTCCTCTCCTGTCTGTCGGGCTGGCCGCCTGCGTCGCTGGGGGTTGGTATTTCGCCAAAGTTCTTCCGGAAAAAGCGCGAGCTCAAGAAATTGCTGACGCTCAAAAGGCCAAAGCCGACGCAGACGCTCTGGAGAAATCCCTGCGTGAGGAAAAAGAACGTCAGGCGGAACTCCAACGCGCAGAGGTCGCGAGGCTGGCCGCAGAACAGGCGGCCAAGGCCCCTGGGATGCTGACATTGATCACGGAACCTCCCGGCGCTCAAATCACCCTCGATGGTGTCGCGTCCGGAACCAGCCCGGCAATCTTGCGCGATCTGGCTGTGGGGTCACACACCATCTCCGTCGCGCTCCCTGGCTACGATTCCCTGGAAAAAAAAGTCACCATCGCGGCTGGTGACATTACCGATCCCGGCAAGATCACGCTGCGCCGCAGTGTGGGAACGGCCACCATCACCTCGGAGCCCGAGGGGCAGGACTTTGAGTTGCACTTGGTGAATTCCCCGGTGAACGCAGACCCGAAAGTGGTGAGAACGGGAGCGACACCGGCAACGTTTACGGATCTGCCCACAGGCACGTATTCTGCGATAATTTCCCGACCAGGCTGGCCACAGCAGACCCGTGAATTTTCGCTCGCGGCGAATCAAAGCACCCAGGTAAAGGCTGAATTCCCCGAGACGGCAAAGCTTGCTCCTCCTCCGGTGGAAACCATCTTCACCATCGACGAACTCTTTCAGGGAACGCCCTACGCCCGCTACAATCATTTCTCTCGCGCCCGCATCCTGCGGATTGCTCAGGAAAAACTCAAAAATTCCGGACTTTATACGGGGACGGCTGATGGCGTTGCTGGTCGGGGAACCCAAACGGCCATTGTCGCCTGGCAATCCCAGGAGGGTTTGTCCCCCAACGGGAAACTCGACCAGGCCACCCAGGAAAGCCTCGGCTTGGGAGGGTTGGACGAGACCAACCCACCGCCAACACCCACCCCCCGCAAGGAACGTCCCGCCCAGAAGCCGTCCCGCCCCGCGTCCACACCCGCCCCAACTCCCGTCCCCACACCCGAACCCAAAAAAGATATCACCGTCGAGGAGTTCATGCAGAAGGCCCGGGAACTCCGCCAACAATAATGTGACCCGCAATCAATAGACCCCGTTCCCGACAAAATCATGACCATTCTGAAAATCCCGGCCCGCTTCCTCGTCCTCTGCGCAATACTTTCGCTGGCGACCTCGTGCGCGTTCATCGATCCGAATTATCAAAAGCTGATCCCGCTGGCGGAGAAAAATCCCGACCCCGAGGTGGTCGTGGGTATGTGGCATCGCAAGTCCCACGACTACATGGGAGGCGTTTATCGGCAAAGTTACCTATTTAATCGCGACGGCACAGGGCTCTTATCATTCTATAGCTCGGACTTCCTCTTGGGATCGAGTGAACAGAATATTCCTTTTACTTGGAAATACCACGGAGGTGGCCTCTGGAAGCTCCGGTATAATGAAGATGGGGCGACGTTCTCACTTCAGCTGTCGGAAGGTAAGCTCCTGCGCAATTATGGGATCACGGCGTTTGATGTCCTTGAAAAGGTTGCGGAGTAGATGAAAGCGACGAATGAAACTTTTTTGCCGATCGGGATCTTATTCTCTGCGGCCCGGTGTCTTCTGGCACTCGCTTTGCCAATGGCATTCAACTCCTGCACCACCGTAGATCCAGAATACCCCGCCCTTCTGGCCATGGCAGAGGCGAATCCTGCGCATGATGCCGTGGTCGGAATGTGGCACCGGAAGTCCAATGATTACGGATACCAATGGAGCATGAATGTCCTCTTCCAGCGAAATGGAACAGGGCAGGTGGAATCGCATGTGAACGATGCAAGTTTCCTGGGATCCGGCGAGCATACCGATTTAGATACGATGGGTGCCTTCACCTGGAAGTACCAAGGGGCGGGAGTATGGACTTTGACCTCGGTTTCCAACTCCTCCAAAGTGGAAGAATGCAGGATCGCTGGCGGTAAATTGCTGCGGCACATTAAACATTTCGGCCGGGAAGGATTAGTAACCGGCTTGTTTGTCTATACACCCGTTCACCAATAAGCCTGATGAGCACGCCCAACGACGACATCGACTTCGGCCAGACGATCCGTGGCTTTGCCGAAGGCCAGAAGGTCTTCGGGCGGTACACCCTGCGGCACATCCTCGGCCGCGGGGGGATGGGCATCGTTTGGCTGGCGGAGGATGAGAAACTCGATCGATCGATTGCACTAAAGTTTTTGCCGGACATCGTGACCTCCGATCCGGTTGCTATTGACGATCTTAAGCGTGAAACACTCCGCTGTCTGGAACTCACCCATCCCGGGATCGTACGCATTCATGACTTTCTCGATAACGGAACCCACTCGGCAATATCCATGGAATATGTGGAAGGCCTCACGCTCTCGGCCTGGCGGATTGAGAAGGCCAATCGCGTCTTCGAAGTGGCCGAAGCGCAGCCTTGGATAACCACAATATGTGAGGCCATCGAATATGCCCATTCCCGGGCACGGGTCGTCCACCGTGACCTCAAGCCTTCCAACATCATGCTCACGGCGAAAGGAGAAATCAAGGTAGCCGATTTCGGTATCGCCCGGAGCATCAGTGATTCCGTAAGCCGTGTCAGCGTGCCCTCCGCAGCGACGTCAGGGACGCTCGTTTATATGAGCCCACAGCAGTTGACGGGAAAGGCCCCCTCCGCGCTCGACGATGTCTACAGCCTGGGTGCCACCTTCTACGAACTGCTCACCGGCAAGCCGCCATTTTATAACGGGAACATCCACCACCAGATCGAGAATATCATTCCTCCCTCGATGGCTGATCGTCGGGCGGAATTACAAGTGGAAGGAACCAAACCGATCCCCGAACATTGGGAACAGGTCGTTGCGGCCTGCCTCGCGAAGGACGCGCAATTGCGGCCTCAATCCGTTGCGGAGATTGCGGACCGCCTGGCAGGAAAAACCCGGCCGGCCCACCTGCCGGAACCGGTGCAGGTTAAGAAGCCATCTCCCGATCGCCGATTGATCGCGGCGGGTATCGCGCTGGCTCTTGTCGTGATCGGGCTGGCTATGTGGATTGCGGGAAAAAATGATTCAAAAACGATTTCCCCGATCACGGCGCTGGTCGCAGGGAATGCCGCGCCAGTGGATCCAGGCATGGATCCAGAAAACAGCGCACGGGAAAAACTTGCTGCCGCAGAACGACAAAAAGCCGAAGCGGAGGAGGCAGGGAGAAAGCTGGAAGCCAAAAGACGCGATGAGCAACAGGCAGCCCTCGAGGAACAATCCCGGCTCGCCGAGGCTCGATCCGCCCTGACGGCCCAAACCCTCGCTGCGGCGCAAGAGGCCCGGCAGGCGGGCGATTGGGGACGGGCCGAGACACTCATCGGGAATGTCCTGGCACTCGATCCCTCAAATGCGGCTGCCCATCAACTGCGGGGAGAAATCAAAGTCGCAAAACAGATGCCGGCGATTACCGCCACTCCTGCGCCGAATCCGATGGCGCCCTCGGCACCGACTCTGCGCGAGACGGCAGATGTCAGATGGATTTTCCCTGATTCGAGCAACCGGTATTTGCAGCCCGGGGAATTGGCGGGAATGGACAAGGAGACGTTGTGGCGGGCTCGCAATGAAATCTATGTCCGGCGGGGCTACATCTTTGCCACTGAGCGAGGCCAAAAATTTGCACGCTCCTTTGGGGCTGCTTACACCCCAAAAATTTCCGGCGAAGAGGCAATCTCACGCGTTTTTAACGCCTTTGAAACGGCCAATGTGGATAGGATCAAGAATTACGAAAATGCGCGCTAGGGATTCCTGTGAGATCCGCCGTGGGTGGACCGCCATGTGTTGCGCCATGATTTTTTTGCCAGGCCTGTCACTGGCAGGAGATGCTTCGGAGCCCTCTTCCGCCGCTGCTGAGAAGGCATTCGCCAAGGCCTACCCCGCCACCTTCGAGGGTCGTGAGAATAATGGAGAACTCGTTATTTTTCGGTTTCCGGGACGCAATTTCCTCTACGACGATCGCCTTCCCAAGGGTGAGGACGAAATCATGGCCAGCCCCGATCTTCAGGACACACTGGCACAACCCTATCCCCTCGGCGCGATCTCCGGCCCACTTCCCGAAAATGCGGACCCGGGCCGAGTCCGCTCTGAACTCCTGCTCGAAACCCTCTACGGAATGACCGAAGAGGAGATTCGTGGCAATCTGGTGAATGTGAGTTTTTGCGGCAGCAAGGTGCCGTTCAATCGTCAACAAGGAGCGGCTGCGGCCCTGGAAGCCGCCGGCCAGGACCTGGATCAACTGGCGAAGGAAAACTCTGCCCTGTTGCCGTATCTCGAAAAACTCGGCGGATCCTACAATCGGCGGAAAATCGCCGGCACCGACCGCCTGAGCGCTCACAGTTTTGGCATCGCTATTGACCTCAATCCGGCCTTCGCCCGTTACTGGAGGTGGGACAAAAACCGCGACGACTACCGGCCAGAGGCCTTCCCAGCCCAGATCGTTGAGATCTTTGAACGTCATGGGTTTATTTGGGGCGGCAAATGGTCCCACTACGACAGCATGCATTTCGAGTACCGCCCAGAACTCATCTTTCTTGCCAATGAAGCTGCTAAAGCAACAGACTGACCCGTTCTCAAGGACAAGGCTCCAGTGTCAATGCGTCGTTCCGGCTCTGTATAAAAGACGCAGTCAAACGGAGGGAACGAAGGCGGGCGTCTGCGTCAGGTGACATTCAGCGACAGATCGTCGCCCGGCTCCAACGAAGTGATGTCAGAACCATGGCGAGCCGGTCGCTTGGGTCTTGTGGACCGGAACAACTGAAAAATTTGACTGCAATTTTTTAAGAGCCCGCTACTTTGCTTCAAGGTTCGCTATTGGCCTTATGAAAATCTTCCTGACAAGCCTTCTGGTGCGATCCGGCTATTTTGCAGCCGGTGTTTGTCTCTTGTTTTTGACCGGATGCCCCTCCTCCGGGGGATACAATCTGGGACCGACTCAAAATGTGGTTGGTGCCACCGGGCTAAGCGTGGAGGGTGGGGTGCCCGTCGGTTCCTGGATGAATATGAACCGTCTGGACCGGGTATCCGTCATCAGCACGGTCAATTCCGTCCTCGTTTTCCGCCAGGACGATCTGGGCCACTACGCGATCAATCATGCTCTGCAGTGGAAAGCCGGAACCACCTGTTCTCTGACGCCATTCGTTGGAAGCCGCCTCATTTCCTGGGCGGTCCAACAGCCCCTCAAAAAAGTGGTTCGGGAGGGAAACAAAATTTATGTTTACATCGATCCCGCCAACCGGGGCGAACTCACCGCCGCGATTCCCTCCGGTCACACGCTCGCAGATTTTGAACGCGTCGGCGCGGCCGTCGCCGGGAACATGCGCAGCCCGCTCAGCCAAGTCGGCGTGAGCATTTTTGAAATTTCCGGAAACAACCTCATCCTGACCAGCGCGCCGGATGGCGTGCGCCGCACCTTCACCCCGAGAAATTTTGCTCCATGAAATCCCGTCTCCTTCACCTTGCATTCCCATTGCTGGGCTTGGCCGTCTTCTGTCTTTTCCAGACTTCCTGCAACACCACGGGTTCTTCCGACCCGGGCCCGGTAGCATCAACAACCCCCGGCGATTCCACGACAATCCCCACCGGTCGCTGGAAGAGCGTTTATACCCTCCCGATGAAACCCCTGAAGAAATGTGAACTCCTGGTTGAAATGCGCATTGATGCAAACGGGAAAGACACCACCGACGCGACGTTCACTCTGGAATGGCCGCCTGGAATGGAGATCGGAAATGGAAAATTCTCTGGATTGCGGCGTGTTCAGTGGACCCAGCGTAACTCTGCTGCATCAATCAAACGGGTCGGGAACAAGCTATTCTTCTACGGCGACCCCAATGCCAAAACCATGTTGGTCCGCGGCACCCCACCCGGGTATTCTTTGCGTGATTACCAGACCTTGGGAGGCGTGAACCCCGACGGGGTCAAAGCCTTCGACACCACCGGCTCGGGCGTTTCCATCTATGAGATCTCCGGCAGGGACCTGATCCTGACCAATTCGACCGATGGGAACCGCTGGCTCTACAAGTGGGTTGGACCATAGAAGCTGTGAAATAATTAGGATAAGCTAGAGGGCCGCATGGTCGTTATTGAATCCAAACTCAAGAAAGCGGAGACCCAGCTTTAAGCTCGCAGTTGAAGAATCCCTGGCACGGAAATTGCCTTTCACTCATGGCGTGACGATTCCGCTTCCATCCGGTATTAAATTCATCACTGTTACTTTTGCACTATGAACACTCTCCGCATCTCCCGCGTTGTGGGCTTCGGAACAAAGCCACCACAAGATTTTGATCAATCGCCGGTGACGTTTGGCACGGCCTCGAGCAGTTCGATTCGTTTTGATGCGGCCTTTGATCGTGGGGTTGCGCCGCAACATGCCCGCCTCGAGTGGAATGGGGAGGCCTGGTATTTGCTCGATGGGGGAACGCCAGGTGGCACGTGGGTGGATGGGCGTCGCCTTGCGGAAGCCTTGCGGATCGATGCAACGGTGGAATTTTCGTTTGGGGAGCAGGGGCCGAAGGTCCGGGTGGAAACCCTCGCGCCTGCAGCTCCAATGAGTGTTCCGATTGCACACATGTCGGCTCCTCAGACTCAGTCAGCAAAAACGCCGACCGCCTCCAGCGGAATTTCTCCTGTCATGGTAAAAGTCGTGGGGCTTCTTCTTCTGCTCCTCGTGGTTGGTTTCGGGGCATTTACGTTGCTGCCGTGGAAGGGAGGCAAACGTCCGGGGTTTGATACGGTCCTCAACGATTCTGGCGAGACTGGCACGCCAGTTCAGCAAATCGAGCAGGTGGTCGAGGACGAGCCGGCACAGGTCAGTGCCTCACAACACCAGGAGGAACCACCTCCACAGCAAACGGCCTCGCAGGAGCAAAAGTCCGAGGTTCCCACAATTCCCGAGTCCATCCGTCCGGAAGTGGAATCTCTCAAAGAGGAGCCATTTTACAAGGCACTCAAAGAATTTTGGCAGAGCAGCAAATCCCGTTCGCCCTATGTTAAGGCGATTCTCAAAAATGAGGATTTCTGGCTGGCAACTCAGGTGCCGTGGTTGAACCGGTACCAACAAAGTGGCGGGGAATCCACCGGGCGCGGAATGGACTTTCCCGGGGCGTTTGTGCCCGAGGCCATCTACTCGGATGCAGAGTTGCTGGGAATTCCCATGGCTTCGCCGGATGTCGCGGCGGTGGTTGGTCTGGCGGTTGCCGAAAACTCTCCTTCTGGTGGGAATGGCCGGATGGCGGCTCTTGGCTCAACCCCATCCCTAAGATCCGCACTCAGGTCCTCTCCACCATCAAAATCCGCCCTCGCAAACCGATTCCGCTCCTTTGCCTCCACAGGTTCCTCCAGGCAGTCCGACCTCCCGAAGGCGTATGGACTTTTTGTGGGGATCAATGGCTTCCAAGACCCCGGTGCGAATCTGGTCGGGTGTCGGAATGATGTCGGCTCCCAAGCCAAGGTGCTTGCTTCCCAGGGAATTTTTTCCCCGGACTCGATCCGTCTTCTCACCGACACGCGGAAGGACACTCCCGACTACCCCAGCAAAGCGAATGTCCTCGCCGCGCTCAGCGAAACTGTGGCAAAGGCCGGGGCGAATGATGTGATTTATCTGACTTTCTCCACTCATGGAATGTACGATTCCAAGGCGAAGGATTCCGCTCTCCTCATGGCGGATATGAACCTCCTCTATGGACGCGAACTTACGGAAATCCTTTCCAACGCGAAGGCAAAAAATATCTTGATCACAATGGATGCATGTCAGACGGGAGGAATGGTTTCCATCGGAGGCTCCCAATATGCCGCAAAGACAAAAAGTGCGCCGATTCCGGAGTCGTTTTACGAAGTGCTGGCCTCGTCGCGCGGTCACGTCGTCATTCGCGCATGCCGGTCCGACCAATCCACGCCGGATATTCGCCCGCTGGGCCATGGACTGCTCTGCGCAATTCTGATCAGCGGCCTCACCGGGGATGCCGATGCGAATGGGGATGGCATTGTGACACTCAGTGAACTCCGCATCTATGCAACCACTGCCATCCCGACAATATCGAGGCGGGCGATTGAGTTGGGATCTGATATTTCAGAAGACCCACTTCAAGCAACGTTCACCAGCAGCTCGTTCGGTGAAGCCGGAGACCTTCCGCTCACAGTTGTCGAAAAACATCCGATTGAGAACCATGACTGAACTCCACATCACCCGATTGAGCGGCTTTGACCGCGGCAAACGGGTCCGCTTTTCAGAATCCCCCGTGGTTCTCGGAACAGATGCCACAAGCTCCGTTCGTTTTGACCCCACATGGGACAAAACGGTTTCTGCCCGCCATGCCACACTCATCTTCCAAGGAAATGCCTGGATTTTGGTGGATCAGAGCCGGGACGGTTGCTGGATCAATGGCCAAAAAATTTCCGATCAGCGGACTCTCGAGCCCCTCACCGAAATTGAATTGGGACGCGGGGGTCCAAAAATCAAAGTGGAGATCGAGAAGCCCCCTGTCAGTGCTCCCTCTGTTCCCGTGCCGAGCCGGGCGATTCCGGCCTCGCCTGAGCGAGTCCATGAACCCGTCCACCAACATCCGCCAGTTGTTCAGTCGGAGGCAGGAAACAAGACACCCCTTTGGATGGCAGTTGGCGCTCTTGTGTTGGTTCTCGCCGGTCTCGTGGCATTCCTGACGCTTCGGGGCAGAGGATCAGACGAGGCACTTGCCGAAATGGCAGACAAGTATGCCCAGGCGGTCGGAGTCGTCGTGATTCCCACGGAGGGTGGTCCGGTTCCATTCGGCACGGCATGGGCCATTGGTGACCATGTGCTTGCCACAAATTCCCATGTGGCCGAACCCGTAGGGCAGATTTTGGAGTCCGGAAGGGATGTCTTTGTGGTTTTGAACAAAAACCCTGACAAAAAATTTCGTATCACCAAGGCCGTTGTTCACCCGCTGTATGATCAAGGGCAAACCAACACGGATGGCCAGAGTTCTGCGGTTCCCGCATTTGATGTGGGGCTGCTGGTTGTCAAAGAAACGTTGCCAATTGCTTTCCCTCTTGCTCCTGATGGTGAGCTCGGGAAGCTCCGCTCCGGCTACCGGATCGCGTATCTCGGTTTTCCCTCCGAGGGCTTGGCAGGAGGAGGTGTGGATGCCCGCAATCCTGTGGCCACTATGCAATCCGGGATTGTGACCTCCGTCACCGACTGGTGGCTCGGTAAGGCTGACTTTGACAAAGCCCTGCTCGTTCAGCACAACCTCGGGGCAACTGGCGGGGCAAGCGGAAGCCCGATTTTTAACACCAAAGGGGAAGTCGTTGCGTTGCTCTCAGCTGGCAACATCATTGGCCAGGTGCAAGTCGCGCCCGATGGTTCAACCCATGTGATTCGCGCACCATCTGCCGCCATGATTAACTTCGGTCAGCGTGCCGATTTGTTGAAAGAATTTATTGACCAGAAATAAGAAGAAACGCGGCAACAGAGTGCCGTGGCACAAGAGCCTGAGCTCACATCTAGGCTTGCGTTCCTTGTAGCAACTGTGACTTCAGCAAGTGGGAAATTCGTCATTTTTGAGGAGGGTCTGTGAATGAGGATCTTGAGCATGGCGGCGGTGAGGGCACATTTGTAGGGCTTGCCACGAGCCAGGAGACCTTCGACATAGGCTGGGATAACCGAGTTGAACTGAGCGGCGGCTCTTGCGGGTTTCCCGCTTGAGTTCATCCACCGCCGAGGCATCCATCCTAACAGCCTCGGGCAAAAATTTTAATGCCACCTCCTCGCCCAGGGACTCATCCATGGCGAGCCAGACAACCCCCATCCCTCCTCGCCCCACAATACGTTGCAAAGTGTAGCGACCAAAAACTTTCTGACCATCCACAAATCCGCGAATCGTTTGCCCGAAATCAATGTTGGTATCGCCAGAATCAATGTCGTCTTGAGGTGTCATAGCAAAAAGGTCTCCGGGACCCAATGAGAGATATCATTGGGTTTCAAACAAAATTACGCAGAGAAAAATGCAATTTGCGTACCAGGTCCAAAATTTGCATCTTTCTTGTCAGAGCGTGGGATTTCTGGCACGGAGGATGCCGACGCTTTTTCTTTGATTATGATTATTTGTCCTTCCTGCAATATCGCAAATTCGCCGCGAAGCCGATTTTGCGTCAGTTGTGGTGGCAAATTGGAACCGCCGGCTAATGGAACAACCGAATTGCCCGCAGAGGATCTGCCGACTCTGATCGAGGGGGAGCCGACGCCTCCGGCAGATCCAGCACCAACGATTGAGACTCCCTCTGAGCCGTCGCCGGCATTTGTGCCTTCTGCTGGGGAGGTTCCATCCCCTCCTGCCTTGGCAGCGCCCAGGCCAACGGTTGAGCCCACCTCTTCGGTTTCCACAGCAGAGACCCATGTACCAGCCGACCCGGCTTATGAGCCGAAGGCGGAAGCGAAGTCACTCCTCTCTTCCGAAGAATGCCCGGTCTTGGTCAGCCTGAACTTCAATCGTGTGTTCATCGTGGAGAATCCTTCCACCTTTGAAGTCGAAATCGAAAATGAGTCCCCGCATCCGATCGAAAATGTGGAAATGTTGTTTGAATCCTCACGCGCCTTTGGGAAGGCCATCAATCTCAAATTCCGCCGCCTGGCTCCCGGCAAAATCTCCAAAAAGCTCGTGGAAATCGACCCACAACGCTCGGGCAACTTTGTTCTTCAGGGAGCGCTGGTTTTGGAAACTCAGGGAGAGCGGTTTTCGTTTCTTGCCACACGGGGCTTGCGGGTGAACGCCGTCCCGGACAGCAGCAACATTTCGATCAACATTAGCGATATCCAAAGCAATCGCAACAGTGCCCCCAACGCCGGTCTGGGCCTTGAGCAGGGCGATGTCCACATCAGCAACCAGGTCGATGTGTCCAAAATCCAGACATTGAATGATCTCATCGAACTCGAACTCCCGGACAAATTTGAACCTCTCGATCTGGAACTTGATTATCAACTTGATCTGGGATCTCTGACCATCGCTTCCAAGGGACTGAAGGAAACGGTCGAAATCCCCCATCGGTTTTTGCTGGTGTCCCAGCCGGGAACCCAACTCTGTCTCGTTCCAGAGTTGGATTCAAATCACACATTCACGCTGGTGGCGCGTCGGACTTTTCGGTTGGGACGCGAGCGACAATCCGTTGATTTTGCCACACATTTTTGGCCAAGGTCCCCGGCGAATGATGATCGCACGAAGCGAGTTGGCCGGGTGCATGCGATTGCGGAGGCCGCAAACGGCGTGATCTGCATGCGCGATAACTCAAGCGCAAATGGAGCCAGCTACGGTGGCGTGCCTCTGGATTCTGAGGCGGGGCAGCCTTTGGAACGCCGCGGCACCCTGGCCCTCGCCACGGAATACACCTTGGACGTGCTTCATTTCCCCTCCGCCTTCGAAAAACGCCCTCCCTCGATCTCGAATCTCCGGAACTGGAGCGGACCGGAGGATGAGGGGTCCCCACGCCTCGGCTCGGTGAGGTTCCACCCAACCAGTTCCGAGCCCACCCCCCATCGCTCGGTTTGGTTGCTCTCGGACGCCGCCTTCGGCACCAGTCACTCGAATCCTGTGATCCTTGACGCCAAGGGCCTCGCGGAAATTCAAGGACGCTTTCTCTTTTTCCGGGGCTGCTTCTGGCTGGAAAATGCCATTGATAATCGCGGCGTCTCCGTGGATGACCACACTCTCGGCGGTTGCAACATCATTCCCCTGGCCACAGGCCAGCGCATCCGCCTTGGCAATGTCCTCTATCGCACCGAAATCACGTAGGACGAAGCGCAAGCCCTGTAGCCATCCCGACTTGTCGGGATTGCCGTGTTCGAAAGATGGTGCGAAGCTCAAATATGGCGGCTTCGCCGCGAGAACGCCCCAGCGGAGTGGGGCTACAAGGGGCGCAAGCGAGATGTCAAAGTGGATGTTGTAGCCACGGCAGTCCCTTGCCGTGTTCGAAAGATGGCGCGAAGCGCGAGATATGGCTGGAAAAACAAAAACTCCAGACTTGGCACGGAAATTGCCGGTGGGTATGAGTATGCTAATTCCTTGTATGAACCTGCTACGAAAATCTCCCGCCCTTGGGCTGGCCGCGCTTCTTTTTGGAAGTGCAGTTCATGCCGAAACCCCCAATCCCTACGAGACCAAACCACCGAAGGATACTGCAGAGCAAATCCAGACTGGAATCCAAATCACAGAATTGGGGCTCATGCGGGCCTTGCTGATTCTGGACAGTTCTTCTCAGGACAGTGAAAAACTCATTGCTCAACGTTTGAATGAAGCCGACTTCCGGGTTTTTCCATCTGCCAAATCTGTGGCGTCACGTTTGAGCTTTGAAGATATCAAAGCCCTTGGCAAAGAGGCCCAGTCGGATTTGTTGGTGTATGCGGTCGTTGACACCCGGGAGAAAAAGGCAATGGGTGACTTCAAAATCCATGAGGGGGAGGCCACCGTGCAGATCTACAGTCCGGCGACCGGGGAGCTGATGGTGACCCATACGGCCCGGGCTGATGGGACCCGCACGACCGATGAAATCGCCGCCCAGCGTGGGGCTCGCGAAAAAGCCCTCGACCTGGCCGTGAAAGAGGCCATCGTCAAATCTCTCGAAAAGGCCCACAAAATCATGGTCTATCAGGCCATCCTGACCCATGTGCGTGACAACACAGACCTCCTGTTTTTCATGGAACAAATCGCGAAGATGCAGGGCATTTATCATGTGCGCAGGATTTCGTGGGACCCTAAAACCGGCGATGCCGAAATTGAAATCATCGCATCCCCCAAAGCCGAAAGTTTTTGGCGTGCACAAATTGAGGCGATCCCCAAGCGCCAGGTCAAAGTCGTGAAATACACGCCGCGTCCGCCCAAGCCACAGAGCTCCTCGGGTGTTGATGCGGTTCCTGCATGGCTCAAAAAATAATTTATCCTCAATTTTTATGAAAACATTTCTACTGTTCCTTTTGATGTTTGCGGTTTCCGGTGTAATGACCCACTCCGAAGCCCAGACCAAGGTTTACAAGTCGCGGGACCTGAATATCCCCACCGATTTGGACCCGGAGAAAGTCAAAGATGCCGGCAATGAGGCCTTGGAGGAACTCCTGAGGTCAATGCTATCAAAGAGTGATCTTCCCAAGAAGTTCGCGATCCTTCCTCTGGAGCGTGATGTGGACGGTGATTATTTCACCATGCAAATCCGCAACTACTTCACGAATCTCGGCGGTCAGAATGGTTACGAGCTTTATACCCGCAACGATGCCCAGTGGAATCAGATTCTTGATGAAATCAAATGGGGCGACCAATACGGGGACACCATGGACGCAGCCACCGTGCAAAAGTTTGGACGTATCCAGGGTGTGCAGGGACTCATCATGGGCCACATCAGCAGCATCTCGAAAGACGAAAAAGGGGAGCCGGTTGTCAGGGTGACCGTTCAGGCTTTTGAGGTGGAAACCGGCAAGCAGTTGTGGGGCAACGAAGCCAAAGGAACGATCAAGGCAAAACAAACAAACGATCCAATTGCCCCGGTGATTGCGAGTATTCCAGGGGGTTGGCTCACCTTGGGGGGAGTTCTCGTGGGGCTTCTTATTCTTTTGTTCGTCTTGCGTTTGGTGGCATCGGCCTCGCGGCCAAGATAAGCGCAGACGCCTTGCATGGATTGGCAATGCGGGAAGCCAAGAGCGCCACTGACGGTTCTACGCAATCCTGCGCAGCTGGATCGAGTCGAACCGATCAGGCCCCACAACCACATCGGTGAGGATGATCACTTCATCACCGTGAGAGACCAGGCCCTGGGCAAGGAGGAGTCGTTCTGCTTCCGCGATGGTGAAGTCGGGGCGGAGGTCGAAGGGCATCACAATCGGCAGGGTGGCCCAGTTCAGGGTGAGACGGCGGGCGACCTGCTCGCTGGGTGTGAAGGCATAGATTGGGGCCTTGAGGGGACGCTGCTGACTGAAGTGATCGGCCATGTAACCGCGCTTGGTGAAAACGAGGATTTTTGAATCGGGCATGGAGTTCGCCAGCTGAACGGCGGAGTGTACGGTTTTTTCCCGCGAGGATTTGGTCACGGCAAACTGTGCAAAATTCAAACCTCCGGTTCGTTCGATGCGCCGGGCCACGCGGTCCAACACCCCCACGGCCTCCACCGGGTATTTGCCCACCGTGGTCTCTCCGCTGAGCATGATGGCATCGGCCTGTTCAAACACCGCATTGGCCACATCGGTGATTTCCGCACGTGTGGGCATGGGGTTTTCAATCATGGATTCCAACATGTGGGTCGCCACAATCACTTGACGGCCACGTTCGATGCAGCGTTTGACGATTCGCCGCTGGATGATCGGCAAATCCTCCATGGGACACTCAATGCCCAGATCACCGCGGGCCACCATCACAATGTCGGAGGCTTCAATGATGCTGTTGATAAATTTTACCGCATGCTGGTCCTCGATCTTGGCAATGATACGAGCCGGGCTGCCGTGCTCGCCAAGGACACGGCGGAGTTCCTGAATATCGCTGGCCTCGCGGCAGAAACTGAGCGCCACATAATCCACTCCCAGGGAAGCCCCCAGTTCGACATCCTTGAGGTCCTTCTCGGTCAGGGGCGGCAAATTGACACGAACGCCAGGCAGGTTGATATGACGCCGTGAACCCAGCGTTCCCTGCGTAAGAACCTGGCAACGGATGCGGTTATGGTCCTTCGCGAGCACTTTCATGTGGATCACTCCATTGTCCACCAGCACGGTGTCACCCACGGAAATATCGTTCACCAACCCCTCGTAGTTCACATCCACGGAAGCGACTTCGTCACTTTTTTCCCCCCGCACCGTGAATTCAAAAATGTCACCAGGCTTCAAATCAAGCTTGGTTTCCAAGTCCCCGGTGCGGATCGCTGGACCCTGGGTATCGAGAAGAATACCGGTCACGATTCCAAGATCGGACGAGACTTTACGGATTTTTTGAACAATCTCACGCACCCATTCGTGCGTGGCATGGCTCATATTCAGCCTAAAAACGTTGGCCCCGGCGAGGATGAGGGCACGAAGCACCTCGGGAGAGTCGGTTGCGGGACCGAGCGTGCAGATAATTTTTGTTTTGCGGGGGGGATTTGTGGAGTTATCGGGGGTTGGAAGCGGGTTGATTGGAAGTGGTGTCATTCTTTGCGGTATCGTTTGGTCAGGTAAAGGGCGAGGATGAAGATAATTAGAAGCAATGTTCCGAGGGCGGCTCCGAAGGGTTGATTGCGGCCCGCGGTGAATTGATTGTAAATCACTTGTCCGATGGTTGGTTGACGCCCGCCTCCCATGAGGTTCGTGATCGCAAACATGGCAATGGACGGAATAAAAACCAGCAGGGCTCCAGCAGCAATTCCGGGACTTGTGAGGGGAATAATAATTTGCGAAAAAGCGCGCACCGGACCCGCCCCAAGATCATGCGCGGCTTCAATCATGGCACCGTCCAAGCGTTCCACGCTAGAATAAATGGGCAGGATCATGAAAGGCAGGAAGTTGTACACGAGCCCCAGGACGCTGGCGAACGGGGTGTACATGAGAGTGAGGGGTTCTGAGATGATGTTCATTGACATCAGAACGGTGTTGAGGAGGCCCTCCTTGCTGAGAATCGTGATCCAGGCGTAGGTGCGGATCAGGAAGCTCGTCCAAAACGGGATCATCACCAGCGCGAGCAGGATCTCCCTGGTGCGTGGACCCGACCTTCCAATGTAGTAGGCCACCGGGTACCCAAGCACCATGCAGATAATGGTCGTCAGGAACGCGTACCATACAGAGACGAGAAGCACCTTCAGCCATGTCCACTGAAAGGCACGCGCATAATTATCAAGTGACCAGGTGAAGTGGATCGTGCCCAATCCGCGCTGCTCGGCAAAACTCAATGCCACCAACATTCCGGTTGGCAGAATGACAAAAAGCAGGAGCCAGATCGCGAGCGGTGCAAAGACGAGCCAAGCCAGAAGGCTGGGCTTTCGGCGGAAAGCCCCGCTACTGCCTGCCATGATTTGCCCTGCTGCTGCCATAAATTATTCCCGCCGGTGGCAGGAGGATCTACTGCGATTTGATCGTGGTGACCAACTCATCAACTTGGGAGGCCTGATCGCCAATATCTTTGAAAAGTTTCAGGGTCTTGATTTCCTCCTCCGTCGGGAAACTGGCAGGGTTATTTAACTGCTCAGGTGTGAGCAATTGCCGGGCAGCAAGATTCGGATTGGTGTAAGGGAACTCATCCGAAATCAGCTTGCTGACCTCTGGGCGCAAGATGTAGTTCATGAAAAGTTCGGCGTTTTTGGGATGCTTGGCCGTCTTGGGGATCGCCAGACTGTCCACAAAAAGGTGCGAACCTTCCGCAGGGATCACCCATTTGAATTTTTCATTTTCTTGAAGAAGCTTTGCACCCTCACCACCCCACACGATGCCCAGGGCCACATCGCCGTTCAGGAGCGCGGTCTTCGGGCTGTCAGAATCATACACCTGAACGAGGGGAAGCCATTTCTGAAGGAGAGGTTTGGCTTTTTCCAAGTTTTCGGGAGTGACCTCATTGATGGGAATATCCAGCGTCTCAAAGGCCCAACTCACGATTTCCCGGGCATCATCAAGAACCACAATCTGGCCTTTGTATTTGTCCTGAAAAACATCGTTGTAGCCGAGGATTTCGTCTTTCACGAGCTCGGTGTTTACCACAATCCCGACGGTTCCTGCCATAAAGGGCACGCTGAATTTATTGCCCGGATCAAAGGCCATATTCAAGAAATCCGGACCAATGTTTTTGAGGTTCGGGATGGCGGCATGATCAATAGGGTGCAGGGCATCCTCTTTGACAAGAGCCTCAATCACATACTCGCTGGGCTGAATGATGTCATAGGCGCCTCCCCCTGCCATGAGCTTGGCCAACATTTCTTCATTCGAAGCGTAGTTTTCGACAGAAACCTTGATTCCAGTTTCTTTGGCGAAATCATCAATCACGCTTTGGGGAATGTATTCCGACCAACTAAAAATGGACAGGCGTTTAGGCTCGGTGGTGTCTGGGGCTGCCGATTCGGCGGCCGCGCTGGGGGATGAGGCGCTTTCCGGCTTTGGTGTCTCCTCGGTTGGAGCGGCAGGTTTTCCGCAACCAATGAGCATCAAGGATGTGGCAGCGGCAGCGATCAGGGTGGCTTTTATTTTCATGATTTTTGTTTCCTGGTTATAAGTTGGCTTCCGAGAACAATAAAGATCGTCGCAAGAACGAAGATCGCACTCAAGGCATTTAACTGTGGATTGAGACCAACCCGCGCCATGCCATAAACTTTCAGGGGAAGGGTCTGAGATGTCGCCCCGGAGGTGAAGACAGAAACAATGTATTCGTCGAAGGACAGCGTGAAAGACATCAAGGCCCCGGAGATGATCGCCGGCATCAGGTAGGGCACAATGACAAGCCAGAAAGCTTTGACCGGTGGGGCTCCGAGGTCCATGGCTGCTTCTTCGAGCGCGGGATCAATACCCTGAAGTCGCGCTTGAACGCCAACCAGAACGAACGGAAAACAGAACGTCGTGTGCGCGATGATGAGGGTCGTGTAGCCAAGGGGCAAATGCATGAGGTGGACAAACTGCGCCAATAAGCTGGCCCCCATCAGGACCTCAGGGATCACCATCGGAATAAAAATGAGGAGGCCAATGGCCTGTTGCCACGGGAATCGATAGCGGTAAAGCATCCACGCTCCAATCGTCCCGAGCAGCGTGGCGAGCACAGTCGTGAAACTGGCCACGATGAGGCTGTTATAAAACGCGGTGAGCAGCGTGCGGTTGTTGAAGAGTTCGCCATACCACTTCAGAGAGAACCCCTCCCATTGGATATTCAGCCGGGACTCGTTGAAGGAAAAAACAATCAGCAGGAGGATCGGGATGTAGAGGAAAGCAAAAACCAACAGTGTCCAGAGTCCGAAAAGGGAACGCTGCATGAGGGGTCCACGCAGCTTCCGCAGCATGGCATGCACGGGAAACGGCAAGAACGGTGAAGCAACCGCCGACATGGCAGTCTATAAATCATATTCCCGCCCCGCCTCATAGCAGAAAAATTACCGCCGGCTGACCAGACGCGATCAAAACTGGATGAGGATTCCCTGAGGTTGGGGGGCATGGTCGTCTAGACCGTGTTGGCTATCCTGGGAGAATCACGCTCCAGAACGACGTGACGCCGCGTTTCGTCTAGCTCACCCATAAAATTATCATTCTAGCGGCTGGCAGTGGGTTGGACTCGACAAATCCGAGGCCCCGCTCGAAAATCAACCATTTGATCCCCCATGCTTCCATTTGATTCCATCCGCATCGCCTATCCGAACGAGGCACGGGCCATCATTGACGTCACCAAAGCCCCGTATTTTGCCGACAACACCGGCACCCAGGATTGCACCGCAACTTTGGTGCGCATCCTGGACGACGTGTTGCAGACCTCCATGGATGGCATGCAAAAGGTGATGGCGATTCTTGAAGCCGAGCCGGCTAGGAACAAGCTGCTTCCAGGCAGTTTTGAGAATCGCAAGCAGGACGGCAGACCATTCGGCGTATTTCCGATCGATGGTCCTACCGGAATGATCATCTATTTCCCAAAAGGCACCTACCTGATTAGCGACACGGTCTGTTATTCTTTCGACAACCTCCGCAATGGCCTGGGCGCTGAACTCAATTGGTGCATCCGTTTTCAGGGCGAGAACGAGCAGGAATGCACCATCAAGCTCCAGGATCACAGCAAAGGCTTTGAATATGGAATGAGCCGTCCGATGATCAGTTATATCCGGGGTGCCTTCTCAAATATCGCGATGTCGAATTTCATGCGAAACCTCACCATTGACATCGGGGCGGGAAATCCCGGTGCGGTTGGTGTGGAGTTCATGGGGAATAACTGCGCCGGCATGCGC
>JBGTAR010000150.1:0-3688 GCA_041749815.1 Terrimicrobiaceae bacterium | reverse complement strand
CCTGCATGAATATAAGTCACCAAACCAAATCAAAACCATACGCTCTGTTTGCGCCTCTTTCCGAGGAGCCTAGTGCGGTAGTTCCGCACGCTGGGATCTGCGAGGGGGGCGTCGAGCAATCGGCGTCCCTACCTCAATCGGAAAAGAAAAAATGACCGTTCGTGCGCCGATCTTCTCAAAGGCCTCTCTTCCGCATTGGAAGCATGTTGGCCTTCAAGTTCTAGTCCTTCTCTTTTGCGCGCTATTTCATCCAGCGGCCATCTTCATCTCAACTTGGGTTGTATATATTCCAGTCTTAATTCTTTCGGCACTTTGGCTTCTTGCCCCCATCATCAATCTTTGGCCCCTTTCGCCTCCCGAATACTTGCATCAGATAGCTACAAAAGGCTGGATGTTTACAATTGCAGCTTTCAGCTGGATAGTTTTGTGGGTCGTCCTGTCAGAAGTTGATGGCACTCCAGTGAGCGACCGTGCAGTCAGGCATTTTTACGACTTAAGAATGGAAAGACTATCCGAACGATCCAGCGAACTCCCGTCCCTCCGGGACTTCTGGCATGGCTCCTGCTAATTCCGCTTCGCGGGCAGGAGCCATTCCAGAAGCAAGCGGGAGCCGTTGATCGCGGACGTTGAAAATATGTCTTGCGTGACGTAGCACGTTGGGACTACATTCGGTCATGCCTGTCAAAGAGTCATACGTCCGTGCCAGAGTTGACAACCGCCTCAAGCGGGATTCCGAGCTGATCCTGCATGAGCTCGGGTTGACTACAACCGATGCAATCAGAATATTCCTGCATCAGGTCCGCCTCCACAAGGGGCTGCCGTTTGATCTTCGACTCAAGGAAGACAACTCAGACGTCCTGTTGCCGGTTGCCATTCGTCAGTCCGCGCTTGATTCGGTGTATGACGACTGAACCAGGACAGGTGTATCTGGTTGACCTTGGCATGGCAGCCAAGACGAGGCCCATGCTCGTCGTTTCCCGGCGCGATGAAGATTCGCCGCGCGCTCTTACTGTCTGCGCACCGATTACGACTTCCTCCCGCGATAGCGAGTATGAAGTATCCATTGGGAAGCCGAAGTTCCTGCATGAGTCGAGCTACGTGAATGTGCAGGGTATGCAAGCCATCCAGAATCATGAACTCAAGCGTATGATTGGACGCCTGCCGGATGCGGATTTTCAGAAGGTCAAGAGTGCGATCGAGTGGCTTTTCGACATCGACGCCAAAAAATAATGCAAAACGGGCGATGCAGCTAATCCCCATGCCTTCGGCACTTCTGTCACGATCCTTGCTTGCGCAAGGAATCGCGCCAGAAGCAAGTGGGGATACCTGATCGCGGACGGGAAAATAATTTCAACTTCACCATGGACTCCGTAAGACCTCGCCTCGTTGCCGTGCTCAACCATATTGCCGCTGCCAAGGATGATCAGATTACCTTCGCCGATAATGCCACCTTGGAAGAGGTTGGGCTTGTTGCACAATTGATCGACAATGGCTATCTCGACAGGAGCTATGTTCCAAACGAACGCGGCATCCCGTGCCATGCAGTTGTTACCGGCATCACACTTTCCGGACGCCGCTTCGTTGATGAACTCGACGAGGCTGTTCAATCTCAACGTTATTTCTATCTTCAATCCTGGGCCACCAAAGAGAAAGTATGCGAGAAAGGAATCAGGGAATTGGAGACCAAGAATCCCGAAGATCTAATGGATGAGCTGACGGTCAAGTTCATCAAGAATCAAAATGAAGAATAGATGCCGAACGATGGAGCAAATCCCCGTCCCTTCGGGACTTCTGGCATGCCTCCTGCTGATTCCGCTTCGCGGGCAGGAGCCATGCCAGAAGCAAGTGGGGATTCCTGATCGGGGACGTTGTGCCAAAAAATGAAATACATCGACCTCCTCGGACAGCACCTGAAGAGCGATGATGTGATCGACGTTCTGGAGTGCGACGATCTCGACGTAATCTACGCGTTCGACCGTCTCCACGAGAACCAGCCGGACGAATACTGGGTGGCATCACGGGCCGAGGGAGTTCAGATGCGTTTCAACGAGGATCAGATCCTGGACGTCCTGTTTTTCTGCGTCCAGCCGGATGAGGGGTTCTCACCGTGCCAGCCGGATACTCTTGGAGTTGAGCTTTTCGATTCGAGGGACGCAGCAAGGGACTTTGCATCACAGTCCGGGCTACCCGTGACCGAAGGCGAGGCGGACTTTCTTGGAGTTCATCGCAAGTGGATCAAGATTGATTTCGGGTCGCATCTGCATCATTGCGAGTTCCGTGGTGGCGAGCTTCACCGAATGAGCGTTTCCCTACCAAACAAGGCACAACAAGGCGGCGCTCACTAACACCTGCCCCGCCGCGATTTCAATTTGCCATGGCCATTCAACCCACAACCCAAAGTCGAAGCCGCGCCCTCGGGCAGGTGTAGGAGGCCTTCGACGCCAAAGAATATTTCCCTACACGAACTCCATTTATACATCATGATCAAAACAGCTATTGGTTTCTTTTTCGTCATTTTGATTGGCTCACTGCTGTCCTCTCTCCTCGGTGGACTGTTTGCCTTGATGATATCCACGATTTCCCCAGAGTTCGTATCGGGCCTATTTTCACTTGCGAAGGAATCCGGAAGCGTATCGAGATATGCATTTACGGTCGGACTGATATGGGGTCTTTTTATTGGTGCAGCGGTATCAGGGTTTACCTGCTTACTATCAACACTGCTCAAACTCATAAAACTTCGGATTGAACACACGACCCAAAAAAACGGCTAACGGGAAAAGATCGACCAAATCACCATCCCTTCGGGACTTCAGTCACACATCCTGCTTGCGCAGGCTGTGCGCCAGAAGCAAGTGATTAGTCATCGGGGACGTTGACGGAAAATATGAAAGGTCTCACCCCTATCCCGTCCAAATTGGTCACTCTTGAGGAAGGAACATTTCATTGCACCTATTGCAAAGCGACAACCGAATATTGTTTCAAGGAGAGGATTGAGAGACGCCTTCTTGTGTTCATTATTCCAATTGAAGGCGACACGTTGGAGACGTTTGTCGAATGCCAGAATTGCAAAAAGCACTACCCTGCAGACTATCTCCGTAGAACTCCGACTGGCGATTTAAAGATCCTAGAGGCGATCAAAGACCGTCTCTTGAATGGCCAGTCCACACAGACCATTCACGATGATCTGTGCAGATCAGGAGTCGCAGACGGAACGATTCAGAAATATATCCGTGTAGCTTTAGGCATTGGGAAAAGGTCGTGTGTGCAATGCGAATCCGTTTATCACGGATCAGTGATTAAATGCATTAAATGCGGAATACTACTGTCCTCAAAAAATGTCCAAGACGCTCCATCCAACGGCGGGTAGCGCTCCAGTTTGAATTCGGACTTTCATTTCCGCCGTGGATGAGCTAAACGTTGAGCCTGTCGGAAAAAATGCCAAACCGGAAATGTCCCACGTTTTAGCGCAGTCTGATCCACAGATGAAGAGAGTGCTTGAAGGTTGTTGGTCCTTGCCCTGGAAGCCGCCGGGCAGTGCGATCCGGGGTCTTAATCAAGAAAAACACAGCTTTCCTGAGCCGCATTTTTTAAAATTCGCGCTGGAAGAATTGTGGTGAACAGGAGAAAGTGAGAGCGTGACTCCGAAAATTGATGCCGAACTTCACCAACAGAAAAAACCGGATTGGAT
>JBGTAR010000149.1:0-12859 GCA_041749815.1 Terrimicrobiaceae bacterium | reverse complement strand
CAAGCTGCGGATTTCGCCATTCCGTCCTGGTTCAGCAACCGCAGTGGAGATGGAGTCTTTATGGACATCGAGGCCGATGTAGAGTAGTTTTTTCATTGTGGTGTGTTTGACTCATGCTTCGCATTCGCCCTTCGGGCTGTCGCAAGGCGACAGTCGGTCTCGCGTTGCTCGGCTGTTAGTTCACTTGTTTCATGTTGATGATTCAGAACGAATCTCCGCTCAATACGGAGCCGTTCTTGCGGATAGGCCCTCACGGGCAGCCCGCGGTAATAGAACGACAAACACACCGCCTTTTTTCAAGACCGCGTTCACCACTCCATACCGGAGCCCGCAACCATAAAGTCTCATGAATCGCTCTAATATAAGTTCCCCCCGAACCACTTCCCTGCATCGATGTAAACGCTTTTTTAAAAAGCCAAAGGCTCACTCGAGACAGCAACTTGCCCATCGTGACGGTTGGCAAAATCCGTAGGCTTTAAAGCAAGATGTGGCCATGCCAATCGGGGCCGGAGGCTCCGGAAAAACTCCTGGAAAAGTCCGCCGTTGCCAGCCGAATTCTCTGGCGGATCGGTCGGGTGTCGGGGCGTGACCGAGGCCGTCAGAGTATTCGATAGAGAAAATGCACTATTTCATCGTGCCAACTCCCAAAAGTTGCCACTTCAGGGAGAATCAGGCCTGCCTCCATCGTGAGCCACCAGCGGAGCGGAATAGAGCAGATTGAGTGAAGCCGCCTGCTCTGTCTTGTAACCCGATTTAGTAACCACCCCCCCGAAAAATGAGCACATTGCTGATGACTCAGGAAAACTCAGGTATTTCATATCAGACTCATAATCAGCAACATGACCATATGTGATGACTCCTGCAAATTCGGGCAAAAATGCCCTGTTCCGATTATGAGCCGCCTGCTCTAACCATTGAGCTATACCCCCATGGAGTCCCAAGAGATAATCACACACCGCACCATCAGCCAGCCAAAAACGGAAACTTTTTGGTATGGGGGGATATGGTGTCCCAGACTCATTTCCACCGAACATGGCAGAAATTCACCCCATCATGTCAGATCGACTCAATTGACAGCCACGTCGTTGCCTATAGTCTGACCCCATGTCAACAACCACCCTCTCCAGCAAAGGGCAAGTTGTGCTACCACGGCTCATCCAGAGTCGGCGACACTTGACTTGGGGAACCAAATTCCGGAGCAAGATAGATCGCGGATTTTTTCACCTTTGCTGCATGGCATCATGACACCATCGGGTTGCAAGGCTCTCCGCACCAAATGAAAAGGCTTCTTCCTCTGATCATTCCGGTCCTCCTCATTGTGGCTGTCTCCATTTATTTGAAGCGCAGCCGCCCGGTTGAGAGCGAAGGCGTTTACTCAGGCTACGCGGAAGGGGAGCTTGTTTATGTGTCGTCCCCGATTGGAGGGGAACTGCAGAAGCTTCCGGTTGCCCGGGGGGATCAGGTGGAAAAGGGCACTCTCATTTTTCTCCTTGAGCGTGAGGAGGAAAAGGCGGAGCGCGCCGAGGCAGAGGAAAACCTTCAGGAGTCCCTGACCCGACGCGAGAAAGCTCAATTGGATTTCAATCGGGCAAAGAGCCTGCGCGAGAAGCGCGTCACATCCCCGGAAGATTTTGACTCCGCGCAAATGACCCTTCTATCCGTGCAGCACGCCACCGCCGCCAGGGGACAGGCACTTGAACAAGCCAATTGGCGCTTTAATCAGAAAGAACGAATGGCTCCCGCCTCCGGTCTGGTCTATGACACCTATCATAGGCCGGGAGAATGGGTTTCCCCGGGTTCACCCGTGCTCTCACTCCTGCCGCCGGAATACATCAAAGCGCGCTTTTTTGTCCCTGAAAGCGATCTCGGAAAATTTACAGCCGGAGCCCCGGTGGAAATCCGCATGGATGGGCTGCCCGATCCGCTGCCTGGAAAAGTCAGCTTTGTTTCGCCGAACGCCGAATACACCCTCCCCATCATCTACAGCCGGGAGAACCGCAACAAACTTGTCTTTCTTGTTGAAGCGTCCCTCGCGCCGGAGGATGCGGCAAAATTGCACCCTGGCTCTCCCATTGAGGTCCACGTCAAGACCCTGCCGAATGAACCCGGAACCACTGGCAATTGATGTCCAAGGCATCACCAAGCGCTTTGGTGACCATACCGTGGTTGATGCTCTGGACATGCAGGTGCAGCGCGGTGAAATATACGGATTCCTCGGGCCGAATGGCAGCGGCAAAACCACCTTTCTTCGCATCCTTTGCGGGCTCTTAAAGCCGGATGCAGGCCGTGGGTCCTGTCTCGGGTTTGATGTCCTTGGACAGAGCGATGCGATCAAACGTCATGTCGGCTACATGACCCAGAAATTCAGCCTCTACGATGATCTCTCCATCGCCGAGAATCTGCGTTTTGTGGCCGATATTTACGGAGTACGAAACGCCAAAAAGGTGGTGATCGAGATGCTGGCAACCCTCGGGCTGGAAGGCCGGGGGAACCAGCTCGCTGGGCAGCTATCCGGAGGCTGGAAGCAACGACTTGCCCTCGCGGCCTGCCTCATTCACGAACCCAGCCTGTTGCTTTTGGACGAACCGACCGCAGGGGTGGACCCCAAAGCGCGAAGGGATTTCTGGGACGAGATCCACCGCCTTGCTGCGGGTGGACTGACGGTTCTCGTCACGACCCATTATATGGATGAAGCCGAACGATGTCACCGCCTGGCCTACATCGCCTACGGGAAACTCCTGGCCCAAGGTGGCTTGCGCGAGGTGCTGGACTCTGCCGGGCTCTCCACATGGGAAGTCTCCGGCCCCAAACTCAGCCCCCTCGCCCAGGAGCTCAAAAAAGTCCAAGGCGTCGAGCAAGTCACCGCTTTTGGCAACAAACTTCACGTCAGCTCCCGGGATGCCGTCATGCTGGAGCAGGCCACCGCCCCCTTCCGTCAGCCCCCTTACAAATGGCAACGCATCGAGCCAGGTCTCGAGGACGCTTTCATTGGCCTCATGCAGACATCGGAAGACAATTTTAGCGCCAAAAAGGAGGCAACAGAGGCCTTCCGATGATCCCTCTTTCGTTCAGTTTTTCCCGGTTTACTGCCATCATCCGCAAGGAATTCATCCAGATGCGCAGGGACCGGCTGACATTTGCGATGATGTTCGGGATTCCGATCATTCAGCTTGTCCTCTTCGGTTTTGCCATCAACACCGACCCAAAGAATCTGCCGGTTGCCGTGCTGGCTGCAGACAACAGCCCATTCGCCCGCCGCTTTGTCCACGCCATGGAAAACAGCGGGTACTTTAAAGTCATCGCAAACGTCCAAACGGAAGAAGCCGCAAGCCAGGCGCTCGCGCGGGGAGAGGTTCAGTTTGTTCTAAACATTCCTCCGGATTTCAACAGGTCCCTTGTCCGAGGGGAGCGGCCGGCCCTGCTTGTCGAGGCGGATGCCTCGGATCCTTCCGCGGTGAACTCGGCCGTGCAGGTCCTCAATGAAATTGCCCGCACCGCGTTTGACCGTGATTTAAGCGGCCCGCTCAAGGAACTGACAGCACGCCCGGGTCCGGTCGATCTCCGCATCCACCTCGCCTACAATCCTGACCGCATCACCCAGTATAACATCGTGCCAGGCCTCATGGGTGTCGTGTTGACCATGACGATGGTTGTCATCACAGCCCTGGCAGTAACCCGCGAGCGGGAGCGTGGAACCATGGAAAGCCTGCTTGCCACGCCGGCGTTGCCGCTTGAGGTGATGACAGGAAAAATTATCCCCTATATTCTTGTTGGGTACGTGCAGGTGAGCGTCATTCTGCTGGCTGCAAAAATGCTTTTTCATGTGCCGATGGTTGGCAATTTGCTGTTGCTGTATCTTTCAGCACTCTGCTTCATCGCCGCCACCCTGGCGGTGGGCATCACCATCTCCACTCTGGCAACAAACCAGCTTCAGGCCATGCAGATGTCCTTCTTTTTCTTTCTGCCCTCCCTCCTGCTTTCGGGATTCATGTTTCCGTTTCGCGGCATGCCCGAGTGGGCACAAACCATCGGCAGCGCCCTACCTCTCACCCACTTCATTCGCGTGCTGCGCGGAATTCTCCTCAAAGGAAACACGTTCCCTGACATCTGGCCGGACATCTGGCCGATCCTTGTTTTCGGTTTTGTCGTGATGATCTTTGGAGCCCTCAGGTATCGCCGGACTCTTGACTAAGGTTTCTTCTCAGGAGTGTGCCTGATCGTGACAAGGAGCGGCGACCTCCGGTCGCCGAACGAAAAAACCAACCGCGCGAAGCGCGGGATTATTCACAGTGGGCGACCAGAGTTCGCCCCTCCTTGGCTTTACACGGCACTCGCGATCCATCACCCTTGATAAATGGAGCGTGAGGAACTACGGTTTTTTAATCCGTATGGTGATATCCAGCACGGTCAGAATCGCCTTCCGCACTGGCAGCAGACTGGAGCGGTGTATTTCGTCACGTTCCGACTGGCTGATTCGATTCCTGCACAGTTCATTCGGGAGTGGGAGCATGAACGTGATGTATGGACAAAACTTAATCCCCTCCCTTGGGCACCGGAAACCGAGCAGGAATACCACAAACGATTTTCCTCGCAGTTCGATGCCCAACTCGACGCCGCACACGGAAGCTGCCCGCTTCGGAACGGCGACGCGTCGCAAATCGTCGGAGGAGCCCTTGCTCACTTTGACGGCGAACGCTGCGCACATATCTGTTGGGTCGTGATGCCCAATCATGTCCATGCCCTGTTTGTCCTGGGGGAATCGGAGAGGCTCGATGCCCTCCTTCAGGCCTGGAAAACCTGGACCGCCCGTCAGATCAACGCGCTCATCGGACGAACCGGCACATTTTGGCAGAAGGATTACTTTGACCGCCTCGTTCGGGATGACCGACATTTCAACAATTGCGTGCGCTATATCCGGCGCAACCCACAAAAAGCCGGTCTGCGTGAAGGAGACTTCCTCCTCTGGGAAAGCGACCTCGCAAAATCGATCGGATAGCTCCGCAGCTGGCGCACAAGGAGCGGCGCACCTCCGGTCGCCGAACGAAAAACCACCCGCGCGGAGCGCGGGATTTCCCTGTCGCCAAACGAAACAAAAGCCGCGATGCGCGGGTTATTCACAGTGGGCGACCGGAGTTCGCCCCTCCTTGTGCTCGTCAAATCAGCCCGCGCACGAACGCTTGAGCCAATCACCGTAAGCCGCCTCATCAATCGCACCCGCCGCGAGAGCGAGTGTGCGTTCGACAACCTCTTCCTCGGGAGCTTGAAATTGGAGTCCGTTGGCTTCGAGAAACAACGCTGCCGCAACGAAGCCAGTTCGCTTGTTGCCATCTAGAAATGGGTGATTCCTGACAATTCCTGTGGCGTATGATGCGGCGAGATCAAACAGTGACGGCTTTTCATAGACCAACAGATTTTGAGGGCGAGCCAGAGCGGATTCCAACAAGCTCTCGTCCCTGACACCGTCCAGTCCGCCAAAGCGTTCAATCATCGCGGCGTGCATGGAATGCGCATCCGTGGAGTCAATCCAAACCGGTTCGGTCATTTCGCAAGCTCCCGCAAAGCGTTACGATACCGCTGCATCAGGCTTTCGACGATGACCATTTTTTCCGCAAACCCTGGCTTCTCGGGCGTCACTCGCAGCGAATTCTCAGGAGCCTCGGTCAAATAAAGTGTGGCCCCTTCCTCGACCTTCAACGCGTTGAGAGCTTCCTTGGGCAGAACAATTCCAAGTGAGTTTCCAATCCGGCGAACTTTGGTTTCAATAGGCATGGTGATAACTTATGTTATAACGCCTTGATGTCAATCACGGAGAATTCACCATGAGTCATGAAGGACGATGCAGAGAAGAATCGCGCGGAGACGCAGAGGCGCAGAGGAAATTCAAAGAAAGGCTAAAACCAAATAAATTGCCTCCCATTTGAGCAGCGAGCTCCTGATTTTCTTGAATATCCAAGAGCACACCCCATTTCCGCTTTTCTCCCTGGGAGCCTCTTCTCTGCGCTCTGCGGGAGAACCTGTATTGGACAAAGGTGCTTCACTGCGGGCTGCATCAATCTTCGCCACGTCGATTTTTGTCATTTCAATCATCGCATCAATGGCACGCACGGCCTCCCCTCCCCCGCCAACCAAAGCCTCAATCAGTGTGTGCGGTGTGATCTGCCAAGAAAGGACACAGTGGAGCCCCTTGCCCGATCTGGTTCAACACCTCCATCGCCACTCCGACTCCGACCTCTCTATTTGCCTCTGTTAATTGATCAAGGTCTGGCAGGCTGTGTCGCTCTCCCAATCAGTATCCAGCAGTGGTTGAATCTTCCAGTCTGACTCGCAGATCGAAAATCAGAAATCGTAACTTTCCTTTTCAATACGCCATCCTAAAATGCTCGTGCAAGAAACCACATGAGACAGCTCACCCTCCTCCTCACTCTCTTGTGGATCCTTTCTCCCTCGCTGCTGCGGGCTGGAGAAAAATCAGTTGATCAGGAAGCATTCGGGAAACTCACACTCGGGCAAGCGGGAGAGGACATTGTGCATCTTCTCGGGAAGCCCGGGTCCAAGGGGAAGGATGAGAACTGGGAGGCCATTGGGCAGTGGGTGCAGCAATGGAACTACCCCTCACAGGGTCTCACGCTCCACATGGCCTCCGGGAAACGCGGCGGAGCGAAAACCCTTCTTAATATCTCTGCTTCGGCGGACTGCACCTTGACCACGGCGCGAGGCATCGGGATCGGGAGTTCCGAGGCCGCTGTGCGCAAGGCCTACGGCGCTTTGGAGGAGAAAAGCGAGGGCAAGCCCGGCGAAACCTTTGTCGCGGGCTCGATCTACGGCGGGGTAATTTTCCAATTCCGAGCTGGCAAGGTGACCGAAATCTTCATCGGTGCCGCCGCCGAGTGAGCCCGTTCTGCACGCTTGACTCTTGTGCGGTCACTCCGAGCCTATGCTCCGAGCCATGTGTTTCGCAATCCCACTTCCGTCAGGTCATTCGAGCGCTTGGATCCACATGGCTCGCCCGAACTGTTTTGCTGACAATGGCCTGCGGATCGGGCTTCCCGTTTTATTGAGATTTGGGAAGCGATCCTTCCCAGGTAAAGAGTTTTTGGAATTTCCCCCAGAATTCTCCGCCCATGACGAAGACGCTCACGATGCAGGCCAGGTCAGCGCCGGCGAGAATGAAAAGCCTGGCATCTCCGGTCGGCATCCACGAGGAGGCATAGCCGGCAAGATAAATGGGAAGGATGCTGAGCGTAAAAATCGTCAGACCGGTGATGTAACGGAGGCGTGATACCGGTTTCTGAAAAAATGTCGTAAAGAAGAGGCCTTTCGCACTGCTGACGATGCGATCAAAATTTTCTTTTCCGAGCAGAGCGACGGCGAGGAGAATGAAAACTTCGGGGGCTCCGGCCAAGAGGAACCCGCTGATTAAGGTCGCTTTCCCGGGTGAGAGTCCGAGCAAGGGAACCAACAATGCCGAAAGGGGAAATACGACCGAGAGGGCCAATGCGCTCACCCCGGCGACGAATCGCCAGTTGTTCTGATTCGTTTGCTCCGGGCCAGCGGTCATATTGTGGCGGATTTCAGTTTCGCAAGCGCTTCCTCTTTCGGCAGGCGAAGCCGGATCGCCAGCGGCGCGGCGAGATGACGGCGCAAGGTGGCTGCGTCTTTGGCCGGCGAAAAGGCATCGCGGTAAAGTTCCATGACGCCCAGCGTTTCTCCGGCGAGCGGTTCGTGGCGAACCTCATCTCCGGCCTGCACTTTCCCCTCGCAAAGCACCCGGCAATACACGCCGGGCCGCTCGGCCAGACGAAATTTTTTCAGAAAAGTCGAATCGCCCATGTGACACGAAAGCGTGGCGCAGGGCACGCGGGGTGACGTGACTTCGAGGATGACCTCGCCGATGTAAAACCGATCTCCAACCGCCACGCCGGCACTTTCCCAATCGCTGATGGTGAGGTTTTCGCCGAATGCGCCCGGGGCCAGCTGTCGCCCCAACTCGACCTCCCACCAAGCGTAATCGGTCGATCCATAAATATAAACCGCCTGATCCGGGCCGCCGTGATAACGGGAGTCGCAGACGACATCGCCCGCCAATCCCTCCACACCAATGCTCACTGAACCCTCGACCGGGCGTTTGGCGATGCCGGAGAGATACGGGTCTTTGGCACCGTGAAGCATCTCCGCTTTTCCAAGGTTAATACTGAGTAGACGCATCATTGATTTGATTCCGGGCTTCGATTGGGATCCATGGGGTGGATCATTATGTCATAACTGCCAAACCCAAGCAGCCATTTCAACAGACCCATATTTTTTCTGGCTTGAACGACGAACCCCACCCTCTCATAGAGCGCTTTCGCCCGTGGGTTGGTATCAATGACCCCCAGTTTCACCTGTTTGAATCCGTGTTCTGCGCCATAGGCAATGAGCGCCTCGAGCAGCATGCGTCCGATGCCCAGACCCCGGGCCGCCTCGTCCACGAAAATTCCATCCATAAGAAGCGTTTCCACATCCGTCTCGCGCTCGAACAGCTTGAAAAAGAGGGCGGCCCGGATGGATTGAAAGAAACCGAAATGGCTGCGGATGGTGGCCCAGGGAACGCCTTTTCCGGTCAGTCCGCCAGAAAAGGCATCGGTGGGCGTTTGAAAACCCGCCGCACCGATGACCTTGCCATCCTTCAGTGCCCCGAGGCAGGCTTGACCGGAAAAAATCTCTCCGAAAAAGCGTCTCCGAAGGGTGGCGTCGGCGATTGCCAGGGTCATCTTGTGCTCGAAGGCCTTGTCAAACAACGCTATCGCTTTGGGGAGTTGCTCCGACGTTAGGCCGGAGGTGATCTGAATCGACGAATCCATTTTGGATTTTTCAAGCGTTCAGTCGGTTTTCCGCCACAAGGCAGAGGAGTTCGAACATGAGTTGGGCTCCAGCGAGGGCAGTGATGCCGCCGGTGTCAAACGGAGGGGAGACCTCGACCAGATCGGCTCCGACAATGTTGAGTCCGCGAAGGCCGTGGAGAAGGCGCTTCCCCTCGTAGGAAGTGATCCCACCCACCGCAGGCGTTCCCGTTCCGGGTGCATAGGCCGGGTCCAGGGCATCGATATCGTAACTGATATAGGTCGGCCCGTCCCCCACGATACGCCGGGCTTCGGCGGCGACGGCATCCACGCCGAGTTCGTAGAAGCGATCAATATCGATGGTCGTCGCACCGACCTTGTGCCCGTAGGTTTCCATCGGCGCAAACGGATCCCGGATCGCGATGTGAACAATTCGCTTGGGATCAAGGAATCCCTCCTTGATGCCGTTCACAAACATACTTCCATGATGAAGGTTGGAGCCGTTGAGCGACTCGGCCATATCGAAGTGGGAATCGATGTGGATGAGGCCCAGCGGGGCTTTCTGCCCGAGAGCCTTCATGATCGGATAAGTAATCGAGTGATCCCCTCCGGCCACAATAGGGATGATCCCACGGGCAACGATCTTCTGAAAAAACGCGAAACTTTCATCGGCCACACTTTGAAGATCGAATGCGCTGGGGATGAAGGCGTCTCCGATATCCGCAATGGCCAGCTTCCCAAACGGCGACATTTTCATCGAATAGTTGTAGTAGAGAACGTTGCTGGACTGGTTCCGGATTTCGCGCGGGCCATGCCGGGCGCCGGTGCGCTGGGTGAGGCCGAGATCTGAGGGGACACCGACCAGGGCAATGTCGAGTGGATCGCCGGTTTCCCAGTCCGGACGATATTTTGTGCGGAAAAAGGTCGGGAGACCGGAGTAGGACTTCATGTAAAGCTCCGGCGGAACTTCCATGGATTGTTTGATGATGTCGTAGAATTCTTCGGCGTTGTTCATGGTGATATGGGGTTAGAGTTTGTGGTTGCGTTTTCTTGCTAATAAAAGTGCCGCGATAGCGCTGCCAAAGAGCAGAGTGCAGGTGGAGGGCTCGGGAACGACGGCGGCATAGGCCGCTTCAGCGATAAGCGCATTGACGGTGGTTGTGCCATGGGCTGAGTCCCAATAGAGATATTCGCCGGGATTGCCCACGACTGATCCGTAGGGATAGGGCGGGTTGTCGCCACCGAAGGGGGTGTAGGCTTTCTCTGTCACATTTGAGAGCCCGTAGGCTCCGGGGTTATCTATGACATCGAGAAAGATCTGATTGATATCGAGCTTGATGATATCGATTCCTGTCAGCATGCCGGGCAGTGCATTTAGTGCCTGATCTACCTGGAAATTGATGGCGCTGGCGAACGCGGTTGCTTGTGGCCCCTTGATCGGATCATTGACGTAATCGGGACTGAGTCCAATGGGTGGAAGGTTGGGAATCAGAAACGACCTCCCTCCGGCATTGTAGAGATTGGTAATGGTGGTCGAGATATTAGCGGCGACTTGCGATGGAGTGATTGGATCATTTTCGTCCTCCACATGCGCAAACACATCGTTTCCTCCGATCCAGAGGGTGAAGAGCGTGCTGGCGGGATCGGGGAGAGCGGGATTATTGGCAGCCAGTTGCTCCGTGTAGAATCCGACTTGGGGTTGGAGATTCGGGATGACGAAAAAACTGTTTCCGGTCCCGCTGCGGGCAGCGGCCCAGGCGAAATTTGTTCCGTTGAGAACGTCCACCCCATTGTTGCGCGGGATGGTTCCGATGTCTCCAAAACCCAGGTTGGCGTAGAGCTGGTCCACCCAAAGAGGGCCGTTGGAGTAGCGGTTGGTGAAATAGAAATTGGGGTTGTAGCCGGTAAGAACCCGGGCCTCGGTTTCGGTGAACAAGTTCACCGTGTTTCCGACATCGCTCAGGCTGTCACCAAACGAAACCATTCCGGTGTAGGCATGGGCTTGGAAGGCTGAAGCCGCCCAAAGGAACACCAGGCAGAAGACGCGAAGGAATGAGTTTTTCATAGGGTGCATGGGGCTTTGTTCAAAAGCTGACGTTTTCTTTTGAGGAGAATCCCCGCAACCGCGCCAACCACGAGCAAGGCCCATGTGGAGGGCTCGGGCACGACGGTGAGTTGGAGGCTACCCTGCTCGAAGTAGGCGAATTTGACGCCGCCGATGGCATAGGCATTGATGACAGTAAAAACGTGGTCCTGCGCCATGACGGATAGCTGTGCTGAAAGAAGAAGCGTCGCGAGCAGGAGGCCAAAGAGAAATTGGCCCGTCAGAGCCTCTCTTTTTGCAAAAACCGTATTGTTTCTCATGGATATTTTCGGACCCTAGCCGCATCGGATATCGTCAACAACCCCCACATGTGAGGGGTTGGATCTTGCGGAATGGTCCGAAACTGATAGCCTTGGATCCAATGAACTTGGGCTCAAGAGATTGCCAAACTCTTCTTACCGTGATTGAGGATCTGTGCTCTGCCCAAACGCTTGGCGAAGTGCGTGAAGCGACACGCGGTGGTTTGGCCAAGCTTGTTTCGGGAGACTGCTATGACCTGGTTTTATTTGGTAGCACCCAGCCGGAGAATAATGTGTTTTTTTCCAAACCCGGGACCTACACCGAGGACGAAATGTGCTACATGCTCGAGAATGCGCCCAATCACCCCTTAGCGGGAGCGTTTCTCCAGGGAGATCCCGGAGCAATCTGCATCTCCCAAGTGATATCCGCGCGCCAGTGGGAGAACAGCAAGTTTTACCTGGAGTCCGGCTACCATCGCCTGGGGCTCAAACATGAACTCGCCGCCTTGGTGCCTGATGTCACGCAAACCAGCCTGGCTGCCGTCTCCGTTTTGCGCTCACGCGATTTCTCCGATCGAGATCGTCAAATCATCAATCACATTCGTCCGCACCTTGGCCGGGCGTGGAAACGAACCTGGGGTGCCCGGCCGGTTTCCTCGCCAGAGACTCTTCGCCAGATCTTCCCTGCCCTGAGTGCGCGGGAGGCGGAGGTGCTTTTCTGGATCACCGAGGGCAAACAAAACCGTGAAATCGCCGACATTTTACAACGCAGCCTGGCGACCGTGCAGGAACATGTGGAGAATATCATCCGAAAACTGGGCATGGAAAATCGCCACGCAACAGTCGTTTTTGCGCTTAGGTCTTTGATGGAAGGTTGATACCACGCAGGCGGTGCTGAACCATGACCGCGACATTTCACCGGCCCGGAGCCGGGCAAATCCCACCCGCTGAGCCACAGCCAGCAATCTCACCGCTGGCGATAGGATTGCGGAACAGGATCAGGCCGAAACGCGACCGCGCAGCTTTTTTGTTTCGCCCCGCCGCCGCTTGCCCTCGACCAGCTTGCGCTTGGTCCCGCGGGAGCGTTTGGCTTTCTGACGGCGGGCTTTGGAGATTTCCGCCAGGCGCTGCTGGCGTTTTTCCTCGCGATGTTTTTCGAAAATATCCAGCAGCCTCTCCATCGCGAGTTGACGGTTGGTGAACTGCGAACGGGAATCCGAGGCGGTCACGGACCTGCCTGTGGGGACATGGCGGATCGTACAAGCGGTGCTCACCTTGTTGACGTTCTGCCCGCCCGGGCCGCCGGAGCGAGAGAAAGTTTCCTCGAGATCTTCGGGATGAATGCGGAGCGCGTGCATCCGGCGGAGGTATTTTTCATCGTGGGCCACCATCAGAAAACACATCGAATGCCAGGCGCCTTCAAGCACAAAGACCTGATCTGGGTCTTCGCACTTTCAAAACTTAATCTCTCTTTTCGGGTTTCGGGGCTGTCGTTTCTGATGAAGCCTCGAACAATCCAACTGGTTTTCAGGCAGGGGCGGAAAACTTCGGCTCCCTGGCAGGCATGTTGTCAAGGATGGCTGGAACAATATCATCCAGAACCTTGGCCACCAAAAAATCGCCGGGATCGCACTGGTCGCTGACCAAGTCAATCAAAGGGTCCCAGAAATAAACGCCAGGGGCATGCTCACGGTTAA
>JBGTAR010000148.1:0-6342 GCA_041749815.1 Terrimicrobiaceae bacterium | reverse complement strand
CATTGCCATCAATGGCGATTTTCACATGGTGACAGCCTCCGAAGGGCCGCAACTGCGGGTGCTTGCAAAACACCGGATGACCATGCAGGCGGGGGATGAGGTGCAAATTTTCACCTATGATGGCAGCCGTCTTCCGAACCGCAAAATCCTCTCGCTGGAGGCGGAGGGGGGACGGAATGAGGCGGACGATGCCTTCCTTGCGGGGCAAAAAATGAATGGCCGCTTGAAACAAACGGCATTAAAAGAGGCTTACCAAGTGGTCTTGGATGCGCCGGTTGACGTTCCTGTTGGCAGCTTGATCTGCTCGGCGGACCGCATTGGAAGTGGATTTGTGATCCGGAATTGCCGGTTGGGCTTCAACAGATCACGTGGAATTCTGGTCAAAGCGGGCCATGGCGAGATCACGGGCAATCAGATTGAAGGTTCTGCGATGACAGCCATTCTAGTGGCTCCGGAATTCTGGTGGCTGGAAGCCGGCTTGAGCGATGACCTTGTGATCTCGAACAATCACATTATCGACGGCGGGGGCATGGGCATTGCCATTATGGCTCTTGGTGGCAATGGGGCCCTCGCGCCAACCGGGGCCTTCAGAAATATCACCGTTCGGGGCAATCAAATTCGTGGAGGCGCCATGCCAGCCATGCTGCTTTCATCCATTCGTGGGCTGGTCGATTCCGACAACACCGTGAAGCCGGATGAGTCAAAAGCCCTCAACTCTTGGGAAATTGGAGCGTGGGGCCAAAATGGTATTGAGCCGGTGATGCTTCCCAATAGTCAGCCCACTCCCCTGAACCCATGAACTGCAGGAGAGAGTGCCACAACGCTTTCCAATTCCGGGAACAGGCTGTTACAATTCCGACATGAAATCATTCATCCCCAGATTTTCCATTCTTCTTTGTTTTTGCGCCTTCTCCGCAACATTTGCCGAAGCTCCCAAAAAAACCGTCCGCCTGCTTACGGTAGGTAACAGTTTTGCAGAAAATGCGACTCGTTTTCTTCCGGGCCTCGCGGAGGCATCGGGTCACACCCTGATTCTTGGACGAGCGAATGCGGCGGGCTGCTCGCTGGAGAGGCACTGGAAGGGACTCCAAGCCGCGGAGGCTGGGGAACCCGCCGGGCAAATGTATCCCATCGGAAAAGACAAACCCAAGCGTTCACTTCCAGAGATGCTGACAAGTGAGGCGTGGGATTATATCACCCTGCAACAATACAGCCGCATGAGTGAAAGGGTGGAAACTTTTCGACCGTTTGCCCAATCCCTTCGGGACAAAATCCAAATCTACGCACCCACAGCAGAGATTGTGCTCTACCAAACGTGGGCTTACCGCTGGGATGATACACATTACAAAAACGGATCAAACAGAGACCGGATGCACGCTGCGATCCGCGATGCGTATCATCAGATTGGAGGCGAACTCGACCTCCGGGTGATCCCGGTAGGGGATGCCTTTGCCATGGCATCATCGCAACCAGAGTGGACCTACGCGGTCGATCCCGAGTTTAATTTCACGGATGTCGAAGATCCGAATGTACCGGAGCAGCCCGGCTCCCTCCACATGGGCTGGCGCTGGATCACCACGGCAACGGGGGAGCGTCGGTTCGGGTTGGATGGGAATCATGCGAACACATTTGGCTGTTACCTCGCCGCTTGTGTGTTTTTGGAATTTTTCTTTGATGAAAACCCCGTGGGGAATGCCTATTACCCCAAAGAAATCACCCCGGAACAGGCCCTTTCGCTCCAGGAAATCGCCCATGAGGCGGTTCAGAAAAATCGCACACTCCCCGTCACCTCGCTCCCATGAAAAAAACGATCCTCATCGAACCGGAAGCCGGGCGAGATTTCACTCCCATCATAGGAGCCGCTCTCGCCGACCCCGACTGCGAGAGGATGCAATTTCGAAATTCCAGATATGACTTTTTTCCTGAGAGGGCAGCCGAACGATATCTTTTTATTTCCAATAATGATGAGGGTCTGAAACGAGTTGCGTTTCCATTGATCGGTCGCAAGAGTCTCGAGATCGATGGGGATGGGGCAACATTTGTATTCCATGGAGGAATAATTCCCATGGCCATGCTCGATTCAAACGACATTCTTCTGCGGAGATTCACGATCGACTGGGAGATACCATTTCACGGCGAGGGTGAGATCCTCTCCTCCACCCACGAGGGCGTTGAAGTTAAAATTTCCGAGGGGTTCAATTACCGGATCGAAGGCACGAAATTGCTCTTCGGCGAAAGCCCCATCCCTTTTGAAATCCGAAACATCCTTGAATTTGACCCCGAAAAACGCGAAACGGCCTTCCTCGTCCACGAAAATTTCGGCATCGGGAAACGCTGTGAATCGACGGAGACTGGTCCAAGGCGGGTGTTTCTGAAGGCTTCCTTCAGCGAACCACTGCCCACACCCGGCAATATTCTTGCCATCGTCAGCGACCGCAGGGATTTTCCTGCCATCGTTGCAAGCGACAGCTCGGACATCCAGGTCGAGGAAGTGACGATTCATCACGCCGGGGGCATGGGATTCATCGCCCAACATTGCCGCAACGTGGCCATTCACTGTCTGAGAGTCACACCTCCTGAAACTGGTGAACGAATCATTTCAACCAATGCGGATGCCACCCACTTTGTGAACTGCGGAGGTCTGATTGAAATGACCGGCTGCCTGTTTGAGAATCAGATGGACGATCCCACGAATATTCATGGTCTTTACGCCCAGATTTCCGACCTCACGGCATCCGGTGAAATTGAAATTCGTCTGCGCCACCATCAGCAGTTTGGCGTCGATTTGGCTGAGGTTGGAGACACCGTCGAGTTTGTGGATCATGAAACCCTTGCCACGTATCACACCGCCCACGTGACATCAGTGACCCGCCTGAATAAAGAGTTCTCCAGGATCTCTGTGGATCCACAACCATCGCACCCACCACGTCAAGGGGACGCGATCGGAAATCTTTCGTGGTCTGCGGACGTTGAGATTCGCAATTGCCTCAGCCGTGGCAATCGGGCCCGGGGATTCCTCATCTCAACACCAGGAAAAGTTGTGATTGAACAAAACACCTTTCATACTCCGGGGCCTGCCGTTCTCATCGAAGGAGATGCCAATTTTTGGTTTGAAAGCGGAGCTGTTGGTGACGTTCTGGTCTCGAAAAACCGATTTGAAAATTGTAATTATGGCATCTGGGGAAAGGCCGCGATTCAAGTGAGCCCCGGAGTCCCTGCCGAACATCAGGCCACCTCCCGCTACCACCGCAACATACGCATCAAGGACAACGTGTTTGTGGCTTTTGATCATCGTATTGTCCGCGCCCGGTGTGTGGATGGGTTGGAACTGAGGGGAAACCGGATCACTCTCTCTGATGCCTACCCGAGACAACACACCGAGGCCCCGTGGTTTGACACGGAATCCTGCAGCGGCGTCATCCTGGAGGACAACACACTCTCCGGCGAAGTGACCCAGCAGGACAGATCACTGACGAGCATTCCTTCGCTGTGATGGCTGCCAGGAAACAGCCCAACATCCTGCTAATCACAAGCGACCAGCAGCACTGGAACACGATTGGGAAGCATTTTCCTGAGATCAAAACCCCGAACCTTGATCGTTTGGCGGACCAAGGCCTGCTTTTCCGCAGGGCCTACTGCCCCAATCCCACCTGCACACCCAGCAGGGCTTCGATGATCACTGGCCAATACGCGAGTTCTCATGGCGCCTGGTCCCTCGGGACCAAGCTGCCTGAGTCTGTTCCCACTGTTGGAGAATGCCTTTTTCAGGCAGGCTATGACACCGCCCTGATCGGCAAGGCCCACTTCCAGCCTCTCATCGAGACGCCTGAGTTTTCTTCCCTGGAAAGTTATCCCCGGCTTCGCGATCTGGAGTTCTGGCGACAATTCCACACCCCCTTTTACGGGTTTCATCATGTCGAACTTGCACGCAACCATGGAGACGAGTGCCACGTGGGTCAGCACTACGCCCTTTGGCTGGAGGAAAAAGGCCTCACAAACTGGCGTGACTATTTTGAAAATCATTGGGGTCCTCATTCCTTTGGAGAGCCAGTGAACCCTCCTCAAAAACACCGCTGGAACCTGCCCGAGCCCTATCATCTGAATGCATGGATCGCTGAGCGCACCAATGCACGGATGGACTTTGCCAAATCCGCGGGCCAGCCGTTCTTTCTGTGGGCAAGCTTCTTTGACCCCCATCCCCCTTATTTGGTTCCAGAGCCTTGGGACACCCTTTACGACCCGGCGACCATCTCCGTGCCGCAGGCGACACCCGGCGAGTTTGAACATGCCACGCCCCCGCTTCGTGAGACACAAAAGACCAATGCGGATTTTCGGGACTATCAGGAAACCCCCTTCACCAACCATGGTCTTCATGGCCATCTGCATGATAGGGAAAAACTGGCAGGGAATATCGCCGTCTATTACGGCATGGTCACCATGATGGACAAATACATCGGGAAAATCCTGGACCACCTTGAGGCCATCGGGGAAGCCGGGAACACCCTCGTGGTTTTCACTTCGGACCATGGTCATTATTACGGGCACCACGGCCTCATTGCGAAGGGGCCCTTCCACTTTGAAGATGGCATCAAAGTGCCTCTGATTGCCCGTTGGCCCGGCCACACGACGGCCGGTGAGGAAACCGAGTCCTTGATGAGCCTGATCGACCTTCCCGTCACCTTTTTACAAGCGGCTGGGGTGAACGTGCCACGCTCCATGCAGGGAGTGGACCAATCGGGTGTTCTGTCAGGGGCCTCAGCCTCAGCCCGGGACCATGTCCTGGTCGAATTCCGCCATCAGCCGACAACCATCCATTTGAAAACCTATGTGGAAAAGGACTACAAACTGACCGTTTATTTCAACAGACCCTTCGGGGAGCTCTACAACCTCCGAAATGACCCCCAGGAAATCCACAATCTCTGGGATGATCCCGGCCACCGATCCCTTCGGGAGGAACTGACAAACAAACTTCTCTTTGCGATGATGGGTGCTGAAACAATGCCCATGCCGAGGGTTTCTGTGGCGTGATCCCCGGGTTTTGCCACACCGACGCACCGAACCACATGGCGATTGCCAATGAATGGAGTGTGGTTGATAGTTCGGGGAATGATGTCTCGTTTCTTCTTTTCTATTTTCCTTGTTTGTCTGGCGGGCCCGCTCTGCGCGCAGGAACCGCCTGAGCGGAAAAAACTGGTTTTCCCGCCGGGAGAGGTTCAGCCGATGGCAACCCCTGCCGACAAGCCCGAGCCCAGGGAGCAGGATCCCGCAAAAATTATTGATCTGTTCTTTTTGGCGCTTCAAGCCGACAAGGTGGACAATGCGTATGACGCATTGGTCAAGGACACGATCATCGCGGAGCGGCCCGAGGACGTCACCGCGCTTAAAGCGCGCACAACCGAGGCGCTTGATAACTACGGCCCCATCAAGGGTTACGAAGTGATCGATGACCATGCAGTGGGAAAAAGCCTCTTCCGCAGGACCAGTATTTCCCTGAACACCGATCTCCCCCTTCGCTGGCGGTTTTATTTTTACCGCACTGGCGGGGAATGGAAGTTGGTTGATCTGCGGGTTGATGACGGGCTCGTTGAGTTGTTTGATGACGCCGCAAAAAAGAGGCCCTGAATTCGGATGACTGGTGCCGGACACCTTGAGCCGGGGGAAACCCTGAAATCAGCGGCCAGAAAAGGCGCGGACTTTTTGGCATTCATCCGGTTTTCGCACACGGTTTTTGCTTTGCCTTTTGCGTTGGGGGCGATGGTGGTCGCTGCACAGGGCCTTCCTGCCTTGCATATTTTTGGAATTTCAATCCTTGCCATGGTTTTTGCCAGGACAGCGGCGATGACATTTAACCGCCTGGCGGATTGGGAGATCGATAAAAGGAATCCCCGCACGATGGGTCGCCATCAGTTGACATCCAGAAAAAGTGCCGCCCTGGCTTGTGGGATCTTTTCGGTCTTGTTTGTTGGCGTCTGTGCCCTGCTCAACCCGCTCTGCCTGATGCTCTCTCCGGTGGCATTAGGGATCGTCTTTTTTTATTCTTTGACCAAACGTTTCACCCACCTGGCGCAGTTCTTTTTGGGCCTGGCGCTTGCGGTTGCGCCCGTTGGTGGGTGGATTGCGGTCACAGGCTGGCTTGACTGGGCACCGATCTGGTTGGCAGCGGCGGTCCTGTTTTGGGTGGCAGGATTTGACATGGTTTACGCCATGCAGGACTACGAGGTGGATCAGCGGGAGGGGCTTCACTCCATGGTTGTGGCCCTTGGCATTCCCAAGGCACGAGCAGCCGCTTTGCTCCTGCATGTGGCAGCATTGCTTTTGCTTCTGGGTTTTGGCTGGATTGCC
>JBGTAR010000147.1:0-19777 GCA_041749815.1 Terrimicrobiaceae bacterium | reverse complement strand
CCTGGGGAAGTGGCTATGCTGCCGGTCAAGCCGTATGAAATCCCGACACACCACCCATTCCTCAACCACCTCTGCCATGGAGGAGGTCCGCGCCATTTATCGGGATCTCGAAGCGCGACCCTTGGAGCGAAACTGTGAATTACGCACTGCCTGCTGCCATTTCAAAATCACGGGTGAGACACCCATGGTGACCGATGGCGAAGCCATGCTGGCTGCGAAGGCCTGGCGCAGGGCGGGACGCAAGGAGTTGCCGCCTCCCAGTGAGGATGGGGCCTGTCCGTTCCTTGACACACGCAGCACGCGTTGTCTGATCTATGAGTCCCGCCCGTTTGCTTGTCGTACGCATTTTTGTGAGGCCGCCGGGGGTGTCTATCCCCGTGCGCATGTGATTGATCTGATTCGGCGTTTGGAATCCGTGGAGCGAGACATCAACGGTCGTGGGGCCAGAAAAATCGAAGTGGCCACCAAAGAGGCGCTTGCCTCCATGCGCTGATTGTTCGTTCGCGTGCGGGCCTTCAGAGCCTCGCGGTGTCCTATATTTTGCTCAGGAGATGCGCAGGCTTCCAGCCGGTTTCCGCAGTGATCTGACTCACATCGATCAGCCCGGAGTCGCGTGGCGCGTTTTCCCTCCAAGGCACGGATTCGTAATAGGCCTTGCGCACATCCTGCGGGGATTGCAGGAGCAGATTGTCGGGGGCTGCCGGAAAATACGCCCGGTAGCCTGGAAGTTCCACCTCGGCCACGGCGCGGACCAAAGCCGCAGCATCTTCAATCGCAAGGTAGGAAAATAATTCCAATGGCTTGCCCCAAACCCTTTGGAATGGCTCGCGAAGTTTGCTGGCAAGTTTGACTTTGATTTGATCCATCTGCCGCAAGCTGAGCAGCACTGGAAAGCGGACGGCGATCGCCGAAGGCAGGCCGGTTGCCACAAAATAATCCAGCATCATCTCGGTGGCGCATTTGCTCAGTGCATAGGCATTTCCTGGGTTGTGTGGCCAACCGGCATCTCCAGGAAGATAGGGAATGAAGCTCGTGTCACCATCCTTTGCTTTTTCACTTGGACAAACCGCCTGAACTGAACTGGCAAAGATCAACTTCGGGATGCCCACTTCATGGGCTGCTTGGAAAAGGTTTATGTTCATCGCAACATTTTCCGTGTAAACCCGCTGGGCATCCGCCCGGCCCTTATTGGGATGGTTGCCAAGATGGGCAATCACCTCGGGCCCCGCCTCCAGCAACTCGTAGGAAACCTCACGCTCAAGAAGGTTTTTCACTCGAAAGGAATAGGGCACTTTTCCGGGGTGACGGAGGTCTGTCGCCAACACCTCATGACCCGCAACATGAAGGGCCTCACAAACGCTTGATCCCAAAAAACCTGCTGCCCCAGTCACTAAAATTTTCACAGCTCCATGACATCACTCGTTCCCCTCTCAGACACAAGCATATTCCCACCACACCAACACATGGGGCGCATCTCCGATAAGTGCCAAAGCAGAAGGAAGTGGCGGCAGAGCCGCTATTGCGCCCCAGCAGAGTGGGTCGGCTACAACGAACTCAAGCGTTCAGCGCTGGGAACTACCAGCGGAAATGAGCGAACGCACGATTGGCTTGGGCCATTTTGTGCATGTCGTCCCGTTTTTTGATGGCGTGACCCTGGCCGGCAGCGGCATCTTTCAGCTCATTGGCGAGGGCTTTATGCATGGGGACGCCCTTGCGGCCTTTGGCAAAATTGACGAGCCAGCGCATGGCGAGGGCGACCTGACGGTCTGCGGGCACTTCCATGGGGACTTGGTAGGTGGCTCCACCAACGCGGCGTGATTTGACCTCGAGGCGGGGACGCACGTTTTCGATGGCCTTGTTGAGCGTCTCCAAGGGGTCCACGGTGTCTGTTCCTTCTCGGGACTTGTCGATGGCGGTGTAAACGATGCCTTCGGCAGTCGATTTTGCACCGTCACGCATGACTGTGCTGATCAAACGGGCCACGATAGGGCTCGCGTACCGGGCGTCTTTTTTAACTTCTTTGCGAATGGTTCTGCGTCTGCGTGACATGGCTTCTGGATTGGGATATTATTTCTTTTTGCCCTTGGTCGCGGCGGCTTCCTGGCCGGGCTTGGGCTTTTTGGCACCGTATTTGGAACGTCCCCTGCGACGGGACTCAACTCCAAGGCTATCAAGGGTGCCACGGACAATATGATAACGAACTCCTGGAAGATCTTTCACACGACCACCACGAACAAGCACAATCGAGTGTTCCTGGAGGTTGTGGCCTTCGCCGGGGATATAAGCAATGACCTCCTGGCCATTGGTGAGCCGGACTTTGGCGACTTTACGCAGGGCAGAATTGGGCTTCTTGGGGGTGCGGGTCATGACCTGCACGCAGACTCCGCGACGTTGGGGACACTTCACAAGAGCCGGCGACTTTGATTTGACGACGACTTTGCTGCGGCCCTTGCGGACAAGTTGATTGATGGTTGGCATCTGTTCTTATGGAAATGTGTTACGGGATTTTAAGCCCGTGCCCGTCGGGTGCGCGGCCAGAATCTGGCGGCACGCTTGCGGCGGAGTGAAGAAACTAGCAATTGGCGGGCAGGAGGCAAGAGAAATTCTTAAAGGATTTTTTTTGGGTCATTGCGCTTCCCAGCTAACGCAATTCCCGGTATTGACGGGAATGATGAATTTTGAGCGCATCGAGGAAGCGTGGGGGCAACTCTTAAAACTTTCCGGGGAAATCGATTTGCACGGTTCTCCAATCCTTCGAAATGAACTGCTTGCGATCGCCAAAAAAAAGACGCCCCTTCTTATCGTGGATTTTTCTGACGTCGAATACATCGACTCTTCCGGGTTGGCTACGCTCATTGAATATGTGAAGGAGGCGGGGGGGCACCAGGGCAAGATCGCGCTCTTTGGTTTGAAAAAAAAGGTGCGCACTATTTTTGATCTGGTGCGATTGAACGAACTTTTTGCGATTGCGGAGACAAAAGAGGAAGCACTGGCTTCGGTTGAGGCAAAATAAAGGGTGAAGGCGGTTTTCGGATTTCTTTCTCTGAACGCCCAGATCCTCTATTGGATTTTTGTGGCTCCCTGGAGAGGGAAGGCCGGTCTTGATCTTTCGAACGCGTTCTCGCAAATGGTGCGAATTGGTGTTCAAGCGGTGCCAATGACGGCGCTGACCTCTTTCAGTATTGGTCTGACGCTGGCCATGCAGGCGGCGCAGGAACTCGCCAAGCTGGGGGCCACGGTCTATGTTCCCGATCTTGTTTCCATTTCCCTGCTGAGGGAACTGGGTCCTCTGCTTGTGGGGGTGGTTGTGATCGGGCGGAGTGGCTCGGCCGTGACCGCAGAGCTTGGCACCATGAAAGTGAGCGAAGAAATTGAGGCCTTGGAAGTGATGTCCATCAACCCTGTGAGATTTCTGGTTTTACCGAGGTTTGTGGCAATGATGGTGATGCTTCCGGTGCTCACCATCTTTGGGAATTACATTGGCTTCGTCGGAGGCTGGAGCATCTGCCACTTTGCTCTGGGGATGAACACCGGCGGTTTTATTAACAGGATTATTGATAGCGCTGACCCGATGGATCTCTATTCCGGGGTGGTGAAGAGCATTGTTTTTGCCTGGCTCATCGGCACAATTTGCTGTCAAAAGGGACTCTCGGTCAAAGGAGGAGCCGAGGGCGTCGGGCGCTCAACCACCGGTTCCGTCGTCACATCGATTATCTCGATGCTCGTGGCGAACGCCATCCTCACAGCCGCTTTCTTTTTTATCGAATGAGCGCCGACGCCAACGATCCTGCCACCACGGAGGGGCCCATCATCGAAGTCACGGACCTTGTCCGAAAATTCGGGGAACGCACCGTCCTCAATGGTGTCAGCTTCAAGGTCTATCGTGGCGAAACCATCATCATCATGGGCGGATCAGGGTGTGGAAAAAGCACCCTGCTGCGTCACATTATCGGCAGCCTCAAACCCACCAGCGGGTCGATCAAAATGTTTGGGGAGGAAGTCACGACGATGACCCCGCAGCAGTTGGAAAAACTGCGGCTGCGCTTTGGGATGAATTTTCAGTTTGGCGCCCTCATGCAATCCATGACCGTTGGGGAAAACGTGGCGTTGCCATTGCTCGAAAATAGCCGTGTGGATCCCGAAATCGTGGACCTTGTGGTGAAGATGAAGCTGGAGTTGGTTGGGCTGACCGGATTCGAAAACCTCAAACCCTCAGAAATCAGCGGCGGCATGCGCAAACGCGTGGGTTTGGCGCGGGCGGTGGCCATGGATCCGGAATTGCTCTTCAGCGATGAGCCCACCTCGGGACTGGATCCCATCATGACCGCCGTCATTGATCAACTGACGATTGACCTGACACAAAAACTCCACATGACGGCGGTGATTGTCACCCATGACATGGTGAGTGCCTTCCGGATTGGCTCACGCATGCTGGTTCTTGGGGCCGGTCCACGCGCTGGGATGGTGATTGCGTGGGGGACCCCTGACGAGATCCGCGATCACCCGGACCCTGAAGTCCAGCAGTTCATCAAAGGCGAACCCGATGGTCCGGTTCCCTTGAAGCTCTCGCCAGAAGATTACATCATCCGGCTGCTTGGGCATGACCGGGACAAGGGCCTGACTTACTGAGGTAGGGCGCGGCAGCCCCTTGCCCGCCCACTTTTTGTTGTCCACCGCTTGCTCTTTGAACGAAAAATTTGACTCTGCGTCGCAAGTTCGACAGCCTGTGGGGAATATGTCATTTCGTGGAAGTCACACGGCCTTGGTTACCCCTTTTCGTGGGGGAGAAATCGATGAAGCCGCATTTCGTTTGCTGATCGAGGCCCAGGTCCATGCGGGGATTGAGGGCATCGTGCCCGTGGGCACCACGGGGGAATCTCCCACCCTCACGCATGAAGAGCACATTGCCGTGATTCGAACGGCCATTGATGCGGCGGCTGGTCGCTGTAAGGTGATTGCCGGGACCGGTTCCAACAGCACGGCCGAGGCCATCTCGCTCACTTCGGACGCAAAATCTTTGGGGGCGGACGCGGCCCTGTTGGTGGCACCCTACTATAACAAACCCTCGCCGGAAGGGCTTTACCGTCATTTTCGCGCCATCTCCGAAGCAGTTGAGATTCCCATCATTCTTTACAGTATTCCCGGTCGTTGTGGGGTGGAGATTGATGTGAAGACTGTCACACGACTGGCCTCCGATTGCCCCAACATTGTGGCCATCAAAGAAGCTGGTGGCAGTGTTGAGCGCGTCAGCCAGTTGAGGGCGGCCCTTCCCGAGGCCTTCGAAATCTTATCGGGTGACGATTCCCTCACCCTGCCTTTCCTGTCCGTGGGAGCGGTGGGCGTGATCAGCGTGGCTTCCAATGTGATTCCCGCCGAGGTCGGTAACCTGGTTCGTGCCTGGCTGGCCGGGCGTACGGACGAGGCGGCTGCGATTCACCGCAAGTATTACCAACTCTTCAAGGACCTTTTCCTTGAGCCCAATCCCGCACCCGCCAAATATGTGTTGTCCCTTCTTGGTCAGATGACCCCCGAAGTTCGACTGCCGCTATGCGAGATGGAAGAGCCCAGCAAGGAGCGGCTGCGCAACACGGTCTCTCAAGTTGGGATTTTATGACACCCCTCCGATTGATTATCAATGGGGCCCGCGGCCGGATGGGGCAGGCCCTGATTTCCAATGCGGACAAGAACCCGGCTCTGGAGGTGGTGGCTGCGTTGGATGTGGGGGATGACCTCGCTGCTGCGCTCCCCGATGCCGGGGCAGTCATCGATTTTACCCATGCGGACTCCACGGCGGCGATTGCGCGTTTATGTGGGGACGCCAAAAAAATTCTGGTCATTGGCACCACTGGTCATGATGCCGAGACAAGGTCCATTATTTCCGAGCAATCCCAAAGCACACCCATCGTCTTTGCTCCAAATTTCAGCATTGGTGTGAACACGTTGTTTTGGTTGACCCGCAAAGCTGCGGAAATTCTTGGTCCGGATTTCGATTTGGAAGTGGTTGAGATGCACCACCGATTAAAAAAAGATTCCCCAAGTGGAACGGCCCGTCGCCTGGCGGAAATCCTGGCGGAAGTGCGCGAGCTGTCCTATGAGACAGATATCCGTCATGGCCGGGAGGGCATGGTCGGTGAGCGCACGCGCACGGAAATTGGCATGCACGCCATTCGTGGTGGGGATGTGGTCGGTGATCACACTGTTATTTACGCCAACGAAGGCGAACGGTTGGAACTCACACATAAAGCCTCCAGTCGCGATACGTTTGCCAAAGGAGCACTTCGGGCCGCCCTCTGGGCAAGGGACAAGGCTCCCGGCCTTTATGACATGGAGGATGTTCTGGGTTTTCGAGCCTTGGGATGAACCTTCCCGTCCTGCGTGCGGGCATCGCCATGGGGAGCAATATCGAACCCTGTCTCGACCGCTTGCAGGCCGCCGGAGATTTTCTTAGCAGCCTGAACGAGGAGGGGCCATTCCTCATGTCCTCCATCTATAAAACTGAGCCCGTCGATTGTGTGCCAGGGACTCCAGCCTTCCTCAATGCCGTGGCGGAAATCTCCACCTCCCTGAGTCCCCGGGAACTCATGCGCCGCCTGCAAGTCTTCGAGATCTCGCAGGGCCGCCCCAGCGACCATGGAACGAATACCCCACGAACCATCGATCTGGATATTCTCTACGTTGGCGACTTGGAGTCCTTCGATCCTGACGTTATCCTTCCGCATCCACGGGCTGCGGGGCGCGCCTTCGTCATGGTTCCACTCGCTGAGATCCGCCCAACCCTGAAAATTCCAGGCCAGTCAGAATCCGTGCAAACTCTTTGCTCCCGCTTGCAGTCCCATGGCCTTCAAGCCATCATTTCCTCATGACCCCGCTGCAGAAACGATTTTTCGACAAAAAGGCTGCCGGCGGACGTTTTTCGACCCTGACCGCTTACGACTACGTTTTTGGCAGGCTCCTTGATGATCTTGGTTTGGATTTTTTGTTGGTTGGGGATTCGTTGGGGATGGTGCAACTCGGTCACCCGGACACCACGATGGTCACCCTCGATCAGATGAAGCATCATGTCCAAGCCGTTGCCGCGGGAGCCCAACAAACCCTGCTGGTTGCTGATTTGCCAAAGGGCTCCTATGACGATCCTCTCACCACCGTGGCTTCAGCAAAAGCGCTGATGGCAGCAGGGGCTTCCGCCGTAAAAATTGAAGGCGGCATGGAAGTTCTGCCGCAAGTTCATGCCCTCCTTGGAAACGAAATTCCGGTGCTGGGCCATCTGGGAATGTTGCCTCAGCGCGTGAGGGAGGAAGGGGGCTATAAAATCAAAGGTAAAACTCCAGAGCAGGCCGAGCAGCTTCTTGCTGATGCCAAAGCGCTCAGCGAGGCCGGCGTCTTTGGCATTGTGTTGGAGTTGGTGACGCCTCTCGTGGCAGAAGCCATCACACAGGCCATTCCTGCCCCCACGATTGGCATCGGGAGCGGCCCCCATTGCGATGGTCAAATCCTTGTCACCTACGATTTGATTGGAATGTTTCCATGGTTCCGTCCCCGTTTCGTCCAGCCCAAAGCCGACCTTGCCTCAGAAATTCGCAAGGCTGTCATGGATTTTCGCAAAGAAATCGAGGCCAGCTGATTGCAAAGCCCATTTTCTCAATGATTCAAAAACACGCCAAACTTCATCTGGACACCCGAAGCCTTCTGGGGGAAGGCCCAATCTGGGATCCCAACAGCAACCATCTCTACTGGGTTGGCATCACTGACTGTCGGCTCCACGCACAGGACGTCCAGACCGGAGAGCACCGCGAGTTCGCCTTCGACGAATTTGTCTGCGCCGTCTCCCCCTGCGACGATGGGCGCCTGCTTGTGGCGCTGGCCAAGCGGTTGGTGTTTTTTGAACCGCTCACCGGTCAGTTGGAAGACATTTGCGCGGTTGAACCCGAACTTCCCGACAACCGCTGCAATGATGGTAAACGGGATCCTGCGGGCAGGTTTTGGATTGGGACCATGGCGCGCACCGGGGAGAACAAACAGGGACTCGGTTCGCTCTATCGGCTGGATGGAAGCCAATTGATTTGTGTACTCAACGATCTGACCATCTCCAATGGCATGGGCTGGAGCCCCGATGCCCGCACCATGTACTTCATCGATTCCCCCCGTCGCGAAGTCTGGGCTTTTGATTTTGATCCAGCCGATTCCTCCCTTTCCAACCAGCGAACAATTATCCGCACCCCGGAATCATTGGGCGTTCCCGATGGCATGACTGTGGGTCCGGATGGTTCGCTCTGGATCGCGCAATGGGGAGGCGCCTGCGTGAACCAATGGGACGCACAGACAGGCGAGCTCCTTTGCCGCATTGAGACCGGCTGCCCGCACACGACTTCGTGCTGCCTGACACCCGATGGCAATCTCTACATCACCACCGCACGGGAAGGCATGAGTTCAGAGGACTTGGAAGCCGCGCCGGGCTCAGGTGGTTTGTTTCAGTTGAAAAATCTTATTTCACCAAGGGCTGCCGCCATTCACTGAGAAGATAGGACGGTTCATCTACAGAGAAAAACCCCCCGGATCTGATTCGGCTTCCTCCGTTTAAGCCGTGCGTTTGCGGCGGAACAAGGCAAATCCCAGACCTGTGAGCCCGAGCATGACCGCCGTGGCAGGCTCAGGAACCGGGGTCACATCGGCCCACGTCGCTCCAACCCGGAACTCATCGATCGTAAAACCGGGCCGTGTTGTTGCTCCGGAGCCTGCATTGATCAGGAGGGAGTTGACCGCCCGCGTGGCATTCGCTAAGTCTGTGATGTAGGGCATTGGTGCGCTTCCGGCTCCCAAGCTGCCTGGATTCACCCAAAAGTTGGACGTGGTGGTGCCGGTGGCTGCCCGTGTGTAAGAGGCCACCATAAGAAGGGTTTGGCCTTCCGTGTACTCGATCAAATTAGGATCCTTCACGCTAGTGCTTGCCGGACCACGGAAGTCTCCATCAAACACCAAGTTGTAGGCGCTGGAATTGTCAGCGTCTTTTAAAACCCCAAAGCTGGAAACGCCAGTGCTAACGACGGCGCTTGAGCTCAGCAAAATCAGATTTGAAGTGTGCCCAGTGGTACTCAACAATGAAAGGTCATCCATGCGAAAGAGAAATGAGTAATACCACGTCTCACCGACTGCTATCGGCGTCAAAGTGAAGGCATTGTTGTAATTTGCGGTGCCACTCACAGACCATTGGTTGCCAGTGGATGCCACCAACCCAGGGTAGTTCAGCGAGCCACTCGTCACCGGATTTGTCCCCGTCCCGGTCCATCCCGCAGGAGGATCCGTAGAAACAGCGTCCGGGAAGCTGCCATGGTAAATAGGGGCTGCCGTGACGAGGCTTTGCAGGGTGAGCGTTAAGGCACAGGTGATGAGGAGATTTTTCATGGGGAATTAGGGGTTCTCCCATTCATAGTTACTGCTTTGATATTTGTCAACCGCCCCCTGGCATTTTTCTCACTGCCTCTGTGCCCTCACCTTCGCTCAATATTGGCGTAGTGCCCGGGGATCCAGACTCGCTGGCCATTGGCATCCCGTCCCCAAGCGCCTTCCACCCACACATTTTCGTTGTAGCCGGATTGGTTCACATAGCGGGCATCTGTGGCATACTGGGGTCGTGGACCTGGGTCAAGGGCATCAAAGATCGCACGACCGATGGGATCTGGTGGGCGGATGCGGCCTTCGGAGTTTACGCAGCCCGCAAGGGCCAACGTCACAACCGCGGTCGATAACAAAGCAGCTTGGGCGAGTGTTTTCATAGAGGTCTGTGTGAACAAATGCTAAGCCGGGATAAACCCCGTCGCAATCAGGTAATACCCTGAAACATGGAGAGGGGTGTGTGCTGGCAGTTGATCTTCTCTGGACACAGAATCCCATGTTTGATACCGCTGGGGTCTATGAAGCTCTCCCATGCGCTTGTTCTGACCCTCAGCCTTCTCTTGTGTTTGTTGCGGCCTGCCGCAGCGGAGGTTGCCCATGGTTCCGAGCTTGTTCGTGGGGTGAACTGCGGCATTCCGGAAGGCACGGAGCTGGAGGCTTCATCCCTCACGACATTTTCCACGCCGGAGGTGATCACGGGTCAGAGTTTTGGAGCGGTCAAAACGACGCATCAAGACGGCGTGATGAAATTTGTGCGTTGCAAGTTCGTAAATCCCGGGTTTGTGCCCATGACAGCGGAGGAGGCTGGATCCGTCGGATCGGAGCGTTACACCCTTCAACGATTCGGGCAGGGTTCGGTGGAGTTGGAGGACTGCGAAATATATGGAGGCAGCTCCGTGGCGGTTTTAAATGTGGATAAAATGACGCGGTGTTATGTGGCGGGTGGAAATGACCTGATTCGCGTGCCGAGCGGTGACTCTTTTTACACGGAAGTGCTCGGCGAGAAAGTGCAGATGGCCGGGCCGGAATCACACAGCGACGTGATGCAGGTCACATTTGGAAAAAAGCAAACCGAGGACAGTCCGCTTGTCGCGAACATTAAGGTATTGCGTTGCAAGTTTGATGCACGTGGACGGATTGGAGATGACGGGAAATCGTTGGATTCGGTGAATGGTGCCATCCAGTTTGGGGGATTTGGCCCTCACACAGGAGTCATGGGGGAAATCACCAATTGTTATTTCGACGGTGGCCCTTTCACCTTGAGTGGTGGGGGAGGCGGGGATTTGGGTAAGCCGGTTGTGCTTCGGGATAATAAGTTCGGGCGAAACAGTAAATATGGCCCCATGAATCCTAGCTGGCGGGAATCTCAGGATGTTGACGACAGCAATGTGTGGGCTGACACCGGGGCGGTTGCCAAGGGGAGGCCTTAGAAAACCTCAGGACTCCTCGTATTCCGCCCAAGAAGAGCTGGTCTCCCAGACACGGATTTTTGTGAGTCGTACGGATTTTCGAAGCGTGTAACGTGTGCCCTCCCGGTTGGCATACTCGGCAAGCCGGAGTTTGCACGCGTCAAAGAACGTTTTTGCTAGGACCTCGGTGGTGGGTTCCGTGTTTTCGAAGGCGATGATGCGTTCTCCATACGCCTGCTGCAGCACGGCAAACATGGGATCCCTGGTGTTCACACAGAGGGAGTGGTCAAAGGAGTCGAGGAAATCCCCGACGGCCTCCTTGATGATCTTGAAATCACAGACCATGCCATGATCATCCAGATCATCAGCTTCGAGGATGAGTTCGATCCGGCGGCTGTGGCCATGAGGAAAACGGCACTTGTCAGGGTGCAGGCTCAGCATGTGGCCATTTTCGATTTCAAGAGTTTTGCAGATTCGGTAGGGCATTAGGTTCCTTTGGTATTTCCGAAGAGGTGGATGTGGAGGCGGTCACAGTAGCGGTATCCCTTCTCCTTGCAAAGTTCGAGGAGTTCCGCCTGCCTCTGACGAATTTTCCGGGAATCCGTGCCCTCGGGCATCAGTTGGATTTTCCAAGGAGGGATTGATGCTTCAATCGTTGAAAGAAGGGCTTCGATCTCGGGAAGGTCCTTCGTATCTGCCACAACAAATTTGAATTGAAATGTGTATTTGGTGACCCATTCCAGGAGAACCTCCGGGCGCAAGCGGGTGCTTTCATGACGTTGCACCCAGGCGGCGCTGATAGCGCTCGTCGAGGGGGTGGAGTTGGCCAGTTTTGGACTCAGAGAAGCGAGGTCGCAGGCGATTCCTCCCGGGGCGATGGTTCCTGCGGTCTCGATCGTGATGTGTTTCCCCATCTGGCGCAAGCCCAGGGCGAGTTCATGGATATCCCGGGCCATCATGGGTTCGCCACCCGTGAGAACCACATGGTTTGCCGGGAACTGGGCCACCTCATCCAGGATTTCCTGAAGGGTTTTATCCGGGCCTTCGGGTTCCCACGAGGCGTAAGGGGTGTCACACCACTGGCAGCGCAGGTTGCACCCCGACGTGCGCACAAAAACCGATGGCACACCGCTGAGTTCCCCTTCCCCTTGGACGGAATAGAATATTTCCGCAATCCGCATCGATTAAGGTAAAGGCTTCGGAGGCAGGAGGCCGGTATGAAGGTAGGGGGTTGGATCGGGAATTCCGGCCAGCAGAAACGCCTCCCGCCGCTCGACACATGTGCCGCACTCCCCGCAGTGCGTCTCACCTCCCACATAACAAGACCATGTCTTGGAAAAATCCACCCCAAGGCCAAACCCCCGTCGTGCAATCTCGGCCTTGGTCATTGCGATAAAGGGCCGGAGCAGCTTCACCTCGGCGTAGGTCCCAGCCCGCACGGCCTCCGCCATCGCTTCCAAAAATGCCTCCCGGCAGTCGGGATAGATGGCATGGTCCCCGGCATGGGCTGCAATAACGAGGCCCTCAGCCCCAATGCTCTCAGCATACCCGGCAGCAATCGAAAGCATGATCCCATTCCGAAATGGCACCACGGTTTTTTTCATGCTTTTCTCTTCATAGTGGCCCTTCGGGATTTCCCCGCCGGTGGCCAGAAGGTCGGACGCAAAAGAACTGGCAATAAAACCAAGCGGAATTTGTGTGTGGGGCACCCCAAGATGGGCGGCATGCCAACAGGCAAAGGGGATCTCGCGGTCATTGTGCTTCGAGCCGTAGTGAAAACTCGCCGTGGCCACCACATCATGGGTTTCGGCGGCGTCATAAAGCGCGGTGACGGAATCCATCCCCCCGCTAAGCAGAACAATCACCTTCAAAACGGAATATCGTCGAATGGGTCGGCTTCATGCTCCGCCTCCACGGTCAGGCTGATCCCTCCTCTTGGGGCAAATTCTGCAACAACTTTGATCTGCTGGGGTTTCAGAACGGCCACCAAATCATCAAGAATGCGATTGGCAACGTCTTCGCCGAACGAGGGCGTTGAGCGAAAAGAAGCCAGATAAAACTTCAGCGATTTGCTCTCAATACACACCGCGTCGGGGATGTATTGGATGATGATTTTGGCAAAATCGGCCTGACCGGTCACCGGGCAGAGCGAGGTGAACTCCGGGCACTCAAAGCTGACCCAGTACGGGCGGGTTTTGCTGCGGTTTGGAAATGTCTCCAGGGTGTCTCGCGAGGGCTTCTTTGGGAAGGAGGCTTCACTGCGGCCAAGAAGCTTCAGATCGGGTTTGGAATTTTTTGAGGCCATGCGCCGAGATTACCGGATCTCGCTTAATTGGCCAGACTTTCGCGAGGTGCAAAGTTGTCTATCAATTTTGTGGTTTTGTGTTACGAATTTCCCCATGCGAGTCCTCATAAATCCGCGCGTTTTCCAAAAATTGCCTGTCTCAGATCCTCTCAACACTTCGATTCTAGCGGCCTGCATTTGTTTGATGACGGCTTTAGGGCTGACAGGATGCGGCAAACCAGCGCCCGAAGAATCTGCGCAACCCCCGGCCGAGCCTCAGGTCGTGGTTCAGCATCCCAAGAGCACCCCCACCCCCGAACCAACACCTGAGCCAACACCCGAACCAACGCCAACGCCTGAGCCCACACCGCCGCAACAGTTGTCCGACACCATCCAAGAACCCCTGCGCCAGGTTAAAATTGTCACGGCCTTTCAATCCGTGAGCGACTTTGGGATCCATGATTTCCCCGAGGGTGCCCAAGTGAACCTGCTGGCCATTGAAGGTGATGATTATCTCGTGGAATTTGAGGGGGTCTCAGTGAAAAATAACAAATCCTTCTTCAGCGAAATCCTCGTTGAGGAGGTTGTGTCAGCGCCCGCCGAGGCCACCCCAACGACCGAGCCAACACCTGAGCCCACGCCATTCGAGCCACTGCCCACCCCAACCCCCACCACGAACCTCAGTGAAGAACAGCGCAAGATCGATGACCTGAGTGACCAAATCCGTCAGATCGATGAGGAAGTTCGCACCGTGAAGGAACAGGAACCCTCCTCCGGCCAAACCGGCAGCACCCGTGAGGTCGAAAAACTCAAAACCCAGAGAGACAAACTGAGCGAGGAACTCAGCACGATCTCCAAGCCCTGACGCCAAGAGGCCGCCACGCCCGGCCAAAGCATTTCAAACAGTTCACGCACATTCCATTATGACAGATGAGTTGACCAGCCCCTATCTTCCCGCCGTTGGTTTTGTTTCCGAGCTCTCCAAGGAGGACCGCGACCTTCTTAGTTCCTACGGCAGCTTCCACCTCGGAGAAGCCGGTGAAACCCTCATTGTGGAGGGTGAGTCCCATGGGAAACTTTTTTTTGTGATCAGCGGACTCCTCCATGCCATCCGCAACGATGACAACCGGGATGTTCTCCTGGGGGCGATCCATCAGGGCGAATGGGTTGGAGAAGTGGATCTTTGTGATCCCGGTGCCGCCGTGTGCTCGGTGGTCATCATCGAGAGTGCCCAATACTGGCAGATCACGAGAACGGATTTTCAAGAATTCGTCAAAAACTATCCCGAAGCCAGCACCCAATTGCTTTTCGGAATGGCCTCCACCTTGAGCAAACGCCTGCGCGGAGTCACCCGCAAGCTCATGGAGGAAACCGAGATTGCTGCCGTTCGGGCGGCTCTTCTCGAAAACTGACACAAATTTCCTTGAGCTTCGTTGCGTGTCCATCCAATACGTGATGGGTGCTTTGGATTGCTTTTATCACCTCACTTCTGGCTCCGTACCTTTGCGGGTCGTTTCCGAGCGGTTTTCTTGCCGGGAAACTGCGCGGCGTGGACCTGCGCAAGGAGGGCAGTGGAAATGTGGGCGCCACCAATGCATTTCGAGTTCTTGGCAAAACCTGGGGATACGCGGTTTTTGCTGCTGATGCGCTGAAGGGATTTCTTGCGGTGAAGGTCGCCTTGGGAATTGCCATGGCTTTGGCACCCGGGTACGAAATCCCGATGGGGGTTGTCGGTGCGGTGGGAGCCGTTTTGGGACATAACTTTCCGGTGTGGCTGGGATTCCAGGGAGGGAAAGGCATTTCCACCTCGGCCGGCGTGATGTTGGGGCTTTTCCCTCCCATGGTTTTTGCGGTGGGACTTGTGGCATGGCTCCTTCTTTTTTTTACGACCCGATATGTCTCGATGGCCTCACTCGCCTCGGCCATTGCGCTTCCTGCGGCCAGCTTTGTGCTCGCGTTGAACGGTCAATGTGACTGGCTCCTTGTTGGCGTGGCATTCGCGATGTGCCTCCTCGCATTTTGGCGTCACCGCCCAAACATCTCCCGATTGTTGGCTGGAACGGAAAAACGCTTTGAGCGAAAGAAGAAGGATTCCCCGAAAGCCACAAACTGATACTATTGATCGGCATGTTCAAAGATATCAGCATTATTGGAGCAGGCAGTTGGGGCACGGCCCTGGCTGTGCTCTTGGCGGAAAAGCGGGGAAGGGTCAGACTTTGGGCCCACAACCCGGAGGTGGCTGCCGAGTTGCTCGACCACCGAATCAACAGTGCCTACCTCCCGGGTGTCCGGCTCCCTCCGAATGTGTATGCCACCGCCAATCTGGCCGATACTGTTGATGCCGAACTGGTGGTGGTCGTGACACCATCCAAGGCCGTGCGTGAGGTGGGAAACCTCCTGCGTGAGGCCGGCCTGAAAGATTCGGCCGTGCTGGTTTCCTGCACGAAGGGGATTGAGCATGGAACGGGCAAGCTCATGAGCCAAATTTTGGAGGAGTGTTTGCCGGGACGCCGGGTGGGCGTGCTGTCAGGCCCAAACCATGCCGTCGAAATTGCCCAGAGGATTCCTGCGGCTGGTGTGATCGGGTGTGTCCATCAAGAATTGCTGGATCCATTACAGCAGGTTTTTTCTTTGCCAACGTTCCGGGTTTATTCGAGTGATGATGTGGTCGGGATCCAACTCGGTGGGGCTCTCAAAAACGTGTTTGCCATTGCGGCGGGCGTCTCGGATGGATTTAACATGGGTGACAACGCCAAGGCCGGTTTGGTGACCAGGGCTTTGGCAGAAATGATGCGGCTGGGGTGCTCTTTGGGAGGCCGGCAAGAAACCTTTTTTGGATTGAGTGGGGTGGGGGATCTGATGGTGACCTGTTTCAGCAAGCACAGCCGAAACCGCCAGTTTGGAGAACGCCTCGGGCGGGGGGAGTCCCCATCCCAGATTGAACAATCCATGAAAATGGTGGCGGAAGGGGTTCCTGCTTCCCGGGGTGCGTGGGAGGGTGCCCAAAAGCTGGGCATCGAAGCCCCGATCACGCGTGAGATCCACGCCGTGCTCTATGAGGGGAAGGCGCCTCATGACGCGATGTGGGAATTGCTTGGTCGCCCCTCCAAAGCCGAGGCCGAGCGGATTTCCTCGTGAGCCAGTATCCCCCCGACCAGCCCTATCTCATCGGAGTATCGGGAGGTCGGGATTCGATGGCCCTCGTTCATGCCCTTCACGATTTGGGTTTTTCCAAATTGGTGGTATGTCATTTTGATCATGGGCTGCGCCCCACTTCCCGCGAGTTAAGGATTGTGGAACAAGCGGCTGACGCTCTTGGATATCCAATGGAGATTGGTCAGGCCGACACTCGCCGTCATGCCAAAAGCCTTCACCTCTCCATCGAAGCCGCCGCCCGGGATTTGCGTTTCCGCTTTTTTGCTGCCTGCGCCGCCGCATGGCGATGCAACGCCCTGTTTTTAGCCCATCATGCCGATGACCAGGTGGAGACGGTTTTGCTTAACCTTTTTCGCGGAACCGGCCTTGCCGGGCTTGCTGGGATGGCCACTGTTTCAACATTCCGTGCTGACGATCAATCGGGCGAACCGCTCACAATTCTCCGGCCGCTTTTGGAGGTTTCACGAGCTGAAATTGCCGCCTATGTCGCTGAAAGAAAAATTCCCTTCCGCGACGACCCTACCAACAAGGACCACGCTCATACGCGCAATCGCCTGCGTCTTTCGGTTGTGCCAGCCATCATGGAAGCCATGGGGTCGTCCGCACATCATGCCATTCTCCGACTGGCAAAAATCGTCAGAGAAGAAGAAGCTTTCCTTGCCTCACAAGTCCCTGCCGCGGGCATGATCCTTGAAACAAAAGCCCTTCGTGCGCTTCCTGCCGCTCTCCGCCGCAGGCAGATTCTTTCCTGGCTCCGCGCCCACCCCATCGAAGAACCCGGTTTTGCTGCCGTTGAATCGGTTCTCTCCCTCATGGATCATCAGATCTCCAAAGTGAACCTAAGAAATGGCCGCCATGCCCGGCGACGTGCCGGAAAAATCTTTATCGAGTGAGATTGTTCCGTGCCTTGGGGATTTTCCCAATCAGAAAAAGTGAACCGATTTTCACCGGTCCACTTTTGGTGAGGGGGAGGGATTGGTTAATAGGATCGAACGCGCTCCGTCTCGACTGTGACTGTGCTTGGGCGGCTTCGTGTTGTCGTTTCTTCCGTGGTGGTGCTAATGACGCGGGGTTTGCGGGAGTCCGAATGGAGGCTCACACAACTTGAGAGCAGGGCCGGGCTGACAAGAACCAGCAGACAAAGGATATACGGTTTCATGGATTTGTCTCTCGATTAACGGACTTCCGTCGTGGTTGTGGTTGTCTTTTCTTCCACCACGGCATCAGGCACTAAAAGTGGTTTGCGAACAATGACCCTGGTTGCCACAAGGTTTTCACCGGATTTTGTGTATTGAACAGTTACGGGCATGCCGGGTTTCATCGTGGAGATTGCCACAGGATTTCCCGCTTCATCCACGTAGGTTGTGGTCTTGCTGTAACCATAAGTCTCGGGCTGTTTGCTGGTCTCGCCGTTGAGGATGATCATCTGAGGACTGAACTCGGTGATCGTGCCCATGGAGGTGACGGATGGTTCGGCCAAAACAACGTTTTGAGCGGAGGCGGAGCTCAGAAGAAGGCTTGTCACAAGCGCGGCTCCCAAGGATTTCAGAATTAAGTTTTTCATGACCTTTATCCTAAGTTGTCGCTGAAGCCGTCTCCATGGGGTGTTACCCGACTGGCCTTTTGTGAGGACTATTGTTCTGAATAATTCCAGAGCAACCCACCGTCCACAAACAGGGTTGTTCCCGTCATATAATCAGAGTCACTGGATGCCAAAAATGCCGCCACGCCGCCCACGTCGCTGCCTTTGCCCAAACGATTCAGAGGGATGTTGCCCAGCAACGCCTTCATGAGGTCGGGATTGTTCATGAGTTTGGAATTGATGGGTGTTTCGATGGCCCCCGGGGCAATGTTGTTGACGGTGATTCCCAATGGCGCCAGCTCGATTGCGAGGTCACGGCACAGCATTTTCAGAGCGCCCTTGCTTGCGCAATAGGTGGAAAAATGCGGGAAGGGAAGCTCTTCATGGACGGAGCTGATATTGATAATCTTGCCCGGACGTTTGGTGTCCCTCAGGTGATTCACAAAATCCTGAGTAAGAAAAAATGTGCCCTTCAGATTAATATCGATCACAAAATTAAAATCAGCCTCGGTGACATCCCAGAAGTCCGCATGTTTTTCCACGCCCGCATTGTTCACAAGGATGTCGATTTGTCCCATGTTCATGACGCCTTCGTCGATGAGGCGGCGGTTATCGGCGAGGTTGGCAAGATCGCCTCCGATCACGCAGACGCGGCGACCTGTGGCCTCGATTTCCTTGCGGGTGGCGGAGGCCCCGGTGTTGCCCAGGCGGTCATCAATAATGATGTCTGCGCCTTCTTGCGCGAGGCGAATGGCTATGGCTTCTCCAATGCCCTGAGCGCTGCCGGTAACGAGTGCGACTTTTCCTTCGAGTTTCATGATGTGTGTTGGGTTTGGTGGTGTTTGGTTGAGACCGCAGATCTCATCCATCGCGTTCAAAGGTGTGAAGTTGACGGATCATCTTGGCCACGATGGCTGTCCAGCCGGTTTGGTGGCTGGCACCAACCCCGGCCCCATTGTCGCCGTTGAAATATTCATTAAAGAGGATCTGGTCGCGCCAGTGGGGGTCTTTTTGAAATAACTCCACCCCGCCGTTGAAGGGGCGGTTCCCATTGGCGTCTTGCTCGAAGATGGAGACCAAACGTTTTTCAAGTTCAAGCGAGATGTCCCAGAGGTTCATTTCCCGCCCACTGCCGGTGGGGAATTCCACCTTGAATGTGTCGCCAAAATAGAAGCCGAATTTCTGCAGGGCTTCGACAAGCAGGTAATTCATGGGCATCCAAACCGGCCCGCGCCAGTTCGAGTTTCCACCAAACATTCCAACCGGACTGTCCGCCGGACTGTAGGTCAGGGTCTCGGTCTCTTCGCCCTCGGTGAAGGTATACGGGTGATCGAGATAGATGCGTGAGAGGGCCCTGATCCCGTGCGGGGACAGAAACTCTTTTTCATCAAAGAGCCGCTCGCAGAGCCGACGAAGGCGTTCCGGCGGCACCAGCGAAATGAGCCGTTTGCCGTCATTCTCGATGCCAATATGATGCAATTCATCCAGCAAATGGGGGCGGTGCGTCTGAAACCACTCCACCCGCTTGCGCAGCAACGGGAATTTTTTTACGGCTTGGACATCAAAACTCTCCACGGCAAAAAGCGGCGTCAGCCCCACCATGGAGCGGGTCTTAAGGTAATCTGAGGTGCCATCCGCGCGGCGCAGCACATCGTAATAAAATCCATCCTCATCGTCCCACAACGTGAAGCCGTCGGTTCCTTTGGCATTGATGGCTGCTGCCAAATAAATGAAGTCATTTAAAAATTTGTCGGCAATATCCTCATAGGCCGGATCTTCGGCGGCGAGTTCCAGCGCAATGTTCAGCATGTTCAACGCAAAAGAAGCCATCCATGCGGTTCCATCACTCTGCTCGATCTTGCTGCCATCCGGCAGGGCGTAGCGCCTGTCAAAAATGCCAATGTTATCCAAACCAAGGAAGCCGCCCTCAAAGACATTATCCCCGGTCTGGTCCAC
>JBGTAR010000146.1:0-2295 GCA_041749815.1 Terrimicrobiaceae bacterium | reverse complement strand
TGAATACCAACCTGAAGACATCATCGAATGCTACACACTTGAAAAAGTGGCCCAACAACTTTAGTTGCTCTGCACGGGAAGCCGCGTCACCGCGAAGCTCTTCCCGGCTGACCATGTCCCGCCCGGCTCTTCACAACCTGTTCAGGGTGCTGGCAGCCGTCACGCTTGTTGTGGGTTCCCACGGTTTTGCCCAGGCCCCCCTCATCGACAACACCGGAAATGTCGAGAACCCCCAGCCCACATGGGAAACCCAAAAGCAGGCCCGCACCTTTGTGCTTGGCATCCCGGCCCCCCGCGGCCAGATCACTGACCGAAATGGCAGGCCGTTGGCACAAAGCCGTCTGAGTTACAATCTCGCCGTCAGTTTTCCAACACCTCTCAATTGGGACGACGCACGAATCCTTTCTTTTGCGCGCCAGCAAATCCAATTGGCGTCCAGCTTCCTCAAAAGACCGATTAACATTTCTGACGAGGCGATCATCAATCACTACAAAAACCGCGGCCTCCTCCCGATTGATATCGTTGAAGATATGACGCCTCAGGAACTTGGGATTGCGCAGCGGGGTCTGACACCCAATCTGATTCTCCGCCAGACCTACGTGCGGATTTACCCAAATGACACGCTGGCGGCTCACATCATCGGATACACCGGGCGGGAAGCTCCCCTCTCCGTGCGCCCCATCGAAAACCGGGATCTGATTTTTTCAGAAAGTGAAGGCAAGGAGGGCATCGAGCAATCCTTTGACACCGAGTTGAAGGGTCAGCAGGGAATGATGCATATGACTTTTGACGCGGACGGGAACAAAATGTCCGAACGCATCCCCCGACCACCTGTTCCGGGTTACAATGTGATCCTCACGATTGATGAGGGCCTTCAGCGCATTTGCGAAGAGGTTCTTCGAACGGAAAGTCAGCGCGGAGCCATTGTGGTCATTGACCCGAATTCCGGGGAGATCCTTGCCATGGCTTCCAATCCCAGCTTCAACCCCAACGAATTTGTTCCCACCGTGTCCAAGGCCGTTTTTGACCGTTATTCGAACGATGAAAGTGCGCCCCTTTTCCCACGGGCCTTTCGCTCCGCCTATCCTCCGGGCTCAACGTTCAAAACCTTTGTGGGCCTCGCCGCCATGGAAACCGGAATCATCACGCCCCAAACCAAACTGAGTTGCCCGACTTCGGTGTCAGTGGGCAATCACGTCTTTTCCAACTGGAAAAAAGTGCCTGCGGGTTCCCTCACCTTTGTGGGTGCGATGGAGCAGTCCTGCAACACATGGTTCTATCAAGCAGGCCTGAAAATCGGAGCCCCACCCATCATTGAATACACCACGGCCCTGGGCCTCGGGCGGCGAACGGGCATCCCCCTCCAAGGCGAGGCCTCGGGCAACATTCCCACGGACGACTACATGATGCGTGTCCATCGGCGAACGATCAAGAATGGCGACGTTGCCAATATGAGCATCGGGCAGGGTGATATCCTCATCTCCCCGCTCCAAATGGCCCAAGCCATGGGAGTCCTCGCCATGGGTGGAAAATTCCATCAAACCCGCCTGGTGAAACAGGTGCAGACCATCGACAACAAGGTTATTGCCGCCTATCCCGACCGCCTGCGCGATGAAATCCCCATTTCGCAGGAGATCAATGACACGCTGCGCAAAGCCTTGATTGCCGTCACGGAAGGCGGTCAGGGAACCGGTGGTCGGGCGAAAGTCAAAGGCATCACGGTTGCAGGCAAAACGGGAACGGCCCAGTGGGGACCACGCACGGCGGCATGGTTTGCAGGATACCTTCCTGCCGACAACCCGCGCTATGCCTTTGCCGCCGTGTATGAAGCCGCAGCTGGCGTGAAAGCCGGTGGCGGCTCACATGCCGCACCAATGATTGGAAAAGTCTTCAGCAAGGTTTACGGCGAAAAATCCAAACCCGGCGATGACCCCGAGCCCGAGCCAGCCCCGGTGGAAGAAGTGGACAATTCGGGGTAAACCGCACCTCCCACGATGGAGGTAATTTTCTCACTCTTTATCGACGCTGGGGATCGATTTCGTGGATGAGGAAAATATTTTGGCGAGTGATCCTCCAAACGCTCTATGGTCAATATGAGAGAGATTCAATCTCCAATACAACCGGGGTTTTCGCGAGGGACGAGGCTCTTAATTGGGGCCTGTCCGGTAAGCTGAAGAAGTAGAGTGTGAGAGGGAAAGGCAGGAAAAAAGTACGGGCATGAAGCGTGAAAAACGCTGCCATGCCCGAAATCGAGTGGTTATAATTTTGTTACGACACAAAAACCAAACCATCGAT
>JBGTAR010000145.1:0-11811 GCA_041749815.1 Terrimicrobiaceae bacterium | reverse complement strand
GCCATCGAACCCCGCTCGGTGGTCTCCATGGGCAGAACGCCTTTTTCAAAAATCACAGCGGCAGTGTCCGCTTGAAGGGCCTCATAGAATCCCCCGCCGGCTGCGGCAATTTCAGAAAGGCGGGACGCGTCGAGTCGGCTCTGAACCGGTTTTCCTGCTTGATCTCTCACAAAATCCTGGCGCCCGGAGTCATCACGGATTGGAATCAAGGACCCTTCAGCAGATCCAACACCGACAGTGAAGATGCGGACCCCCTCATCATATGCCTTCCGTGCGGCAGCGATCCCATCCGCATCCAATTCTTCACCATCTGTTAATACGACCAGGGCGCGGGTCTGTCCCTCCCCTTTGCCAAAGGCTTTCATCGCGAGGCGAATGGCTTCTGCAATATTCGTCCCACCCTTCGGTATGATGTCGGTGTCGAGTTCATCGATCGCGGCAAGGGAGGCGCTTCGATCAAGAGTTAGGGGCGCCTGTAAAAACGCACCGCCCGCAAAAGCAATCACCCCAACCCGATCGCCCTCGGCAAGACGAAGCAGGTCTTTTGCAAAGAGCTTGGCTCTTGTGAGGCGATTGGGCGTCACGTCGGTTGCCAACATCGAGCGGGAGGTATCAATGGCGAGGATAATATCACGCCCCTGCTGAGTGATTTCTTGCTCGATAAATCCATACTGGGGGCGCGCCAACGCGACCACAATCGCAGAGAAAGCTGCAAGGACCAGGACCGCACGAAAAATTCGCAGGTTCTTGCTCACAGCTCCGGCAAGTTGCTCGCGCAAGCGGGGTGCCACCACGCGCGAAATCAGTCGTTCCGATCGGAACTGAGCCCAGATCAGCAGGCCACAGAAAACCGGGACCAACGCCAATGCGGCAAACCAGGCCGGGGATTGAAAGGTCAGGGCAGTCGTTTCCATAGGGTTTGGGAGAGTGCGATTTCTAAACCCAGCAGGCCAAGCCCGATGCCAAGCAGCCAGGGGAAGAGATCACGGTATTGGGAAAATTTTTCGACCTCCACTTTGGTTTTTTCGAGTTTGTCGATCGAGTCGAAGACACGTTCAAGGGACTTGGTATCCGTCGCTCGGAAGTATTCGCCATTGGTGGTTGACGCAATCTGACGCAAGGCATCCTCTTGGAATTCCATTTGGACGGGGCGGTAGGAGGTTCTTCCAAACACATCCTGAACAGGGAAAGGAACCAGGCCATTGCTTCCTGCGCCGATGGCATAGACACGAATCCCCAAGGCCTTGGCAGCCTCGGCGGCCGTGAGGGGGGTCACACGTCCGGCGTTGTTATCTCCATCCGTGAGCAAAACAATAATTTTGGTTTTTGCTTCCTTGTCTTTGAGGCGGTTACCAGCTGAGGCCAGAGCCGACCCGATCGCCGTGCCATCTTCCACCAACCCAATTTGCAGACGGTCCAAATTGGACACCAACCAGTCGTGATCAAGGGTTAACGGGCTCACCAAATAAGGACGTCCCGCAAAAGCGACAATTCCAAGCCGGTCATTCGGTCGGGAGCGTATAAACTTTTCGGTGACAAGTTTGACGGTATCGATCCTATTGGCACGACTGCTACCAATCGTGAAGTCCTCCGCAAGCATCGAACGCGACACGTCGAGGACAATCATAATGTCAACTCCACTGGCCTGCGTGCGGGTCATGGTGCTTCCAAGCTGGGGCCGGGCCATCGCAATAATGAAGCATGCCAAAGCCAGATGAGAGAGCAGGGCGAGCAGGGCCCCGGCCCGGGATTTCCGGCGACGGCCAAGGGCGGCAAGATTCGCCGTGGAAGAAAATACCACGGCAGGGCTCCCGCCAAGACGGCCTTTCAGCACAGCCAAAATGGGCAGGATGAGCAAAAACCAGAGGACCCAGGCGTGGGCAAAACCAAACTGTTCGGGGCCGATCTGGGTCATGGCTTTTTAGGTCCCTCCCCTTCGGCATTCACCAGTCGTTTAGCCGTGTCCATAAGCATGACCAGTTCATCTGAGGCTGCATCTTTTCGTGCAAATTTGATCAGGTCGGAGGCTTCGAGAAAAGCGGCCAGCGAGGCTTTTTCATTGGTATCAAAGACTTGGTGATCTCTCAGGCTCGAAAGAAATTCGAGGGACGTCTGATTGACAGCATCCAGGCCAAATCCGTCGCGAATATAAGTGCGAAGAACATCCGAAACCCGAATGCCGAAATCATAGGCCCCGCCGGGTGCTTTGGAGAGCGAAGCCAAAGCGGCCAGTGCTTTTTGTTTTGCCGAGAGCTGCGGTGTGCGAGTGCGCAGACCAAAAAACCAGAGGGCAAAAAGCGCAAGAATCACAATGGCGGTGGCGCCACCAATCATGAGGGGCACGGAGTAGGAAGGAATCTCAAGAACCCCAGTGATATCGTTGATCGGAGCGGGAGTGGCTTGGGGCATCATGCGGCCAACCTCCTCTCGCGCCTGTCAAAAAATGCTCTTAACGCAATCAGATAATCCTGGTTGGTGGCCAGAGTGACGGAATCGATCCTCCGGGAGGCAAACAGTTTTTCAATGGATTTCCGTTGTTTCTCCCCCGCCTCGGCGAAACCCGCACGGATTTTTTTGCTCCCGGTGTCAATCTCAAGCAATTCCCCGGTCTCCGCATCTTCAAAGGTCACCCGGCCGATATCAGGAAGGGACTCCTCACCCGGATCGTAAACCGGCATGGCAACCACGTCATGACGCCGACTGGCAGCCGTGAGTGATTTGGAAAAATCAGGAGCCAGAAAATCCGAAATCACAAAAACCACGGCCCGCCGATTCAAGACCCGGTTCACATAGCGAAGGGCCTCGGCAACATCCGTCCCCTGCCCCGCGGGCTGAAAATAAAGCATTTCCCGGATCAGACGAAGGGTGTGCTGACGTCCTTTTTTGGGGGGAATAAAAAGCTCCACCCGATCGGAGAAGAGAAGCAGGCCAACCTTGTCATTGTTGTTGATCGCACTGAAGGCCAGGATGGCCGCAACCTCGGCTGCCATCTCCCGCTTGCTGAGTTCGACACTTCCATAGGCGCCAGACGCACTCACATCGAGGACAATCATAACAGTCATCTCTCGCTCCTCAGTGAATTTTTTAATGTAGGGAGCATTCATGCGTGCAGTGACATTCCAGTCAATCGACCGAATTTCATCGCCCGGCGAATATTCACGGACCTCCTCGAAATTCATCCCCTGGCCTTTGAAGACGCTGTGGTATTGACCGGCGAAGGATGAGTTCACCAGTCGCCGTGTCTTGAGTTCGAGGCGACGGATTTTTTTTAGAATTTCCTGCGGATTTTTAATCATCGTCCAAGGGTGGCGAATGCTTCGCCGCTTGAGAGTTGCGTGTTGCGGGATCGGATCAATGGGGGATCAGGGAACAGGCAGCCCGGCAAAGATGCTTTCGACGATGCTCTCACTGGTGATCGATTCGGCTTCGGCCTCATAACTCACCCCGATGCGGTGGCGCAGGACATCCAGTCCGATGGTTTTAACATCCTGCGGGGTCACATAACTGCGTCCGGCAATAAAGGCATGGGCCTTGGCAGCGAGGGTCAGGTAGATCGTGGCCCGTGGACTTGCTCCGTAACGGATCAGCCCGTCGAGTTTGAGTTTGTAGGCGGCGGGGTCACGGCTCGCAAAAACCACATCCACGATGTAGTCCTTCACCCGGTCATCCACATAGATGGAATTCACCAGGGAACGGGCGCGAATAATCTCTTCGGCGGTCACGACAGGTTGAACCTCCAGGCGCGGCGAGGAGGTTGCCATGGCATCAAGGATTCCACGCTCTTCTTCACGCGTAGGATAACCGACCGTAACCTTCAACATAAAACGATCAAGCTGAGCTTCCGGGAGTTGGTATGTGCCTTCCTGCTCAATCGGATTTTGGGTGGCCAGGACAAGAAACGGATCAGGGAGCGGGTAAGTGGTGTCGCCGATGGTGACCTGGCGCTCCTGCATCGCTTCCAACAAGGCACTCTGCACTTTGGCGGGAGCCCGGTTGATTTCATCGGCCAAAATCAGATTGGAAAAAATTGGACCCAACTTGGTGGTGAACTCGCTGTCTCTCGGATTATAAATTAGCGTGCCCACCAAATCCGCAGGGAGAAGGTCCGGCGTGAATTGAAGCCTTTGGAAACCCGTGTGAATACAGCCCGCCAAGGTGCGAACGGTCAGGGTTTTTGCCAAGCCCGGAACCCCCTCCAATAACACGTGCCCATTGCAAAGCAGACCGGTGACAAGTCGGTGGACCAATTTTTTTTGACCGACAACCACTTTGCCAACTTCAGAAAGCAGGGGCTCAACCCATTGACTGGCTTCTTTGACTTCGGATTCGATTTGTTTTTCGAGGGTGCTCATAAAGGTGTTTTGGAATTTACAATGTGATTACAGATTGTGAGACACGCCTGCCGCAAAGTTGTTCAATCTTTGACCTGTCGGAAGCAAAAATATTTTCCGCTCCTGAGAAGGACCAATGGACATCAGCGCACGAGCCTGGGTCCAACGTCAAAAGAATCACCAACCTCGATCGCATCGTATTGTGCACGATCCGGCATCCATATTTTGTAGGGAACTTTCGTGCCATCGGCCTGAGGAACTTCCACCATGAGAATAAAATCTCCCTCGGAGGTTGACGTGTTAAGGCTGCCATCACTTCCAAGGGTGATTTGTTTTTCTTCGGTGGCCGCCGGGATAAACTCCTTCGAGACCACCGTGCCTCGCATGGTGGCGTCACTGATGATTCCCTGTGTGCTCCGCAGGGCAAACACCAAAAAGCCAGTAACAATGATACCGAGAAGAACGACGCCAACAATGAGTTTGAACGGAAGCTGGGGTTTTACAACACGTGGGTCCATGCCTCAATCTACCAGCAACTCAACCAATGAAAAAGCAGGATTTTTATGCTGCAGGCATCACTGCGCGGTGGGATTGTCACCATGAAAAGCGTTTGTTAAGGTGCTCGGTCATGCCAAACGTGGATCCTTGGAAAATCACCAGTTACGTGCTCACTCTGACGCCGGTTCCCCATGCCAAGATGGTGTTTCTACCTGGCCGGCGGAGACATCAGGCACATAAGGATATTTGCAAAACTCAAACGCAGTGTTTGAGCAAGGTGGCTACCACGACCCTATGAATTTTTCTCTCAAACGTTTATGGGCCGATCTTGGTCCCTACCGCGAGCTGGCGGGTTATCTCAAACCCTATCGTAAAGTTATGATCCTTGGCTCGCTGTGTGGGTTGGGATTCGGGGTCGTGAGTGGCTCGATTCCCTTCATCATAAACTTTGTGGGACAGGTGGTTTTCACCAGTGGTGGGAGTGCCGTCACTCACGAAGAGAACCAGGGTGCCATGGAGCGGTCGTTGGAGTATCTCGCAGTGAATGTGCTGCATCTTGATGAGCTTTCCAAAGCCATGATTGTGGCTGTGGCTTGTTTGCTGATTCCTGCGATGATGCTGATTCGCAGCGCGCTGGACTTTTTGAATGGTTATTGCAGTGAGTGGTCCAGCCAGAAGGTGCTCATTGACATCCGGGCGAAATTGATGGAGCGCGTCACGGCTCAGTCTCTGGATTTTTTTAATGAGGCCCATGCGGGAAGTTTGTTTCAGAGGGTGGTCAATGAGACGCGGGAGGTCAGAAATGTTTTGACCATTATCAACACCCAACTGATTGCGCAGCCCGCCACCCTGGTCTCTGGAATGATCGTGTTGTTCCGCCTGGACTGGCGATTCACTCTTGGGGCTTTGATTCTCCTTCCGTGTTGTGTGGGTCCGGCGATTTACCTCGGGAAAAAGATTCGAATGGTTGCCCGCGGTGAGGAGGGGGAAGGCCGGGAAATGATGGTCATTCTGCACGAGATGATTGGAGGCATCAAAGTCATCAAATCTTTCTCCCGCACGCAGCACGAGGTAGCCCGTTTTAATGCCTCAAGCCAGGCACAATTCAAGCAGCAGATGCGGGTAAAACTTCTGATGGAGTCGACAGCACCCTTGATTGAGAGCCTGGCAGCCATTGGAATCGCTCTTGGTCTTTTTTATGTCTATTCCGTGGGCATGGAGGGCAGCACTTTCATTGCACTGTGTGTGGGTGTCTTCCTGCTTTATAGGCCGCTAAAAACGCTCAGCAAAACTCATTTGATCCTCACAAGAACCCATGTGTTGGTTAAAAGTGTTTTTGAAATGATTCATCAGGAACCCTCAGTTGCTGATGCACCCAATGCCAAAAGGCTCGAGCACTGTCGGGGTGAGATTGTTTTCCAAGATGTCAACTTCAGCTACCGCGAGGGAATTCCCGCGCTTCAGAACTTTGATTTTCGTTTTGAGCGGGGAAAATATTACGCCTTGGTCGGCGAGAGTGGAGCCGGTAAAAGCACGCTTCTTTCCCTGATTATGAGGTTTTATGATCCGAACTCCGGATGCATCCGCATCGATGGGCATGACCTGACAAGTTTGACGCAGGATTCCCTTCGGGAGCAGATCGGGATTGTGACGCAGGACACGTTCCTTTTCCATGCCTCCATCCAGAAAAACATTGCTTATGGACGTCTGAATGCCACGGAGGAAGAGGTGATCCAAGCGGCGAAGCTGGCCCATGCCCACGATTTTATCATGAACCAAAAAGACGGGTATGAGACCGTGATCGGAGACAAAGGCTGCATGCTTTCCGGCGGACAACAACAACGTCTTTCCATCGCGAGAGCTGTGCTAAAAAATGCTCCAGTTTTATTATTGGACGAGGCCACGTCCTCACTGGATTCCACCTCTGAGAAACACATCCAGGCCGCTCTGGAAACACTCACAAAAGGCCGAACAGTGATTGCCATCGCCCACCGGCTTTCGACAATCTTGAAAGCAGATTGCATCCTTGTCCTAAAGCAGGGACAGCTGGCGGAGGTTGGCACCCATCAGGAATTAATCCAGTGTTCAGGAATTTACCGACAGCTCTACGATCTCCAATTTAATGGGTCAGGTGACACAATCGTTCAAGCCCCGTAGAGGTACCTTGCCAACAAAAAGAGCAGAATGCCGATGCTGCCGAGGAGGCATTGATATTCGCGGTTGGCAAAATAGGTTTGGAGGCTGAAGGATTGATCTCCAAGACCTGAGACCCGACCTTTTCACGGGAGGAATGCTGGCACCTGACGTGCATAGACAGCATAGGGGCCATTGAGGAGCCAGACAAGTTCCTTCTCCTCCGCTTTGATCTTGGCGGGGTAGATCACTCCCAGGGCGACGAGAAAGCTGGCCCACAAAATTCCTGCCACCCAGGAAATTGACGCTCCCCACAGAGCCAGACCGCAACCCGCGGCAATGATCGCTGAACCCAAATAGAGTGGGTTTCGAACATAAGCATACGGCCCTCCAACGGCCACACGTTTTCTTTTGACCAGATATCCTGCCGCCCAACCACGCAGGCAGCAACCGAGCAGCACGAGGCCAACGGTGAAAAAAAAGAGCTGAATCGAGTGGGGGCGGGCGAAGATCAAATAGAGCAGCGCGAAGGGATAACCCAGCAGGACCCGGCTTCGAAGTCCGGCATCAAGCAGCTTGTGCGTCAGACTCTTCGCAGGGAATTCGGTATCTTTCATAAAAAACTCGGGCTGAAAGTTTTGTCAGTTGAATATCGCAGGCTCAACTCAAATAATGGAATTTGTAGAATCGGCGAGAGAGGATATGCCTCTTTTATGACGCATGACCAATGGGATTGGGTGGCCGATTCGGTCAACCCACTTTTTTTGATAGTTTTCCTTGCCTTCAGCTACGCGGCATTTGACCGACGGCTGCCGGCATCGATCCCCTTTGCGATGCGATTCGGGCTGGCCATTCTAATCACATGGCTACTTTCGCAGTTGGACAGGTGGATTCCCGGGTTGAGAAACCAGGACGGCTTTCCGAGTGGTCACATGGCATTTTATCTCACGGTGGCAACGGCCTTCTTTTTGCTGCGCAGGCGGTCCGTTTTTCTCACCCTGCCCCTTGCTGTTCTTTACGGCTGGTTGATCGTCTTTTTGGACTACCACTCTTGGTGGGACCTTCTGACCGCGTTGATCATAGCGGTTCCCACAACCTTGGTCATTTTTTGGAAAGGTGCCAACGGCGGGCCAACACGATTCCCGTTTTTAACGGGAAAGGATTTTCTGATGGAGGAGAAGGACGTCTAAATCCTCACATCCGTTGCGGGCAATCGATTCCCATGAGGCCGAGTCCATGGGCCAGGACGCGGGAGGTGAGTTCACAGAGAGCAAGCCGGGAGGCGCGTTCAGAGCCTTCTGATTTAAGGACTGGACAGGCTTCATAGAACGCGTGAAACGACTCGGCCAATTCAAAAAGATAGTTGGCGAGCAGGTTTGGGCGGAAGTCCTCAAGAAGGATGGGCAGGATTTCCGGGTAGCGGGCAAGCTTCATGCCAAGCGTGCGTTCGGCGGGGTGACTGGGAAGGATCTCAGCCAATGCTGCTTCCTCGCCAGCCTTGCGAAAAATGGCACGAACGCGGACAAAGGCATTTTGCAAATAGGGGGCGGTGTTTCCATGAAACGCCATCATTTTATCCCAGGAAAACACGTAATCGGTCATTCGGTGCTGGGAAAGCTCGGCATATTTGACAGCCCCGATCCCCACGGCGCGTGCGATGGATTCCCTCTCCTGCTCCGGCATCTCCGGGTTTTTATCGCGGATGATCACTTCAGCCCTTGAGAGCGCTTCCTTTAAAACCTCGGAAAGTCCGATGTTTTCGCCGGAGCGGGTTTTCATGATTTTCCTATCTTCACCGAGAATGCTACCGAAGGGGATATGACGCAAATTCGCATCGAGACCCATGCGTTTGGCAATTTCAAAAATCTGTTGGAAATGGAGGGATTGGGGCGAGCCAACCACGTACCAAATTTCATCAGGACTCCAACGCTTGAGCCGGTATTCGATGGTGGCCAGGTCGGTCGTCGCATAGAGAAATCCCCCATCCGCCTTGCGCACAATGGCAGGCCGTTCTTCAAGTTCCGGGATGTTCCGAAAAAAGACGCAGAGGGCGCCGTCACTGACTTCCGCCAATCCAAGCTCCACCAATTTCTCACAAAGTGGGGCAAGGGCCTCATTGTAGGCGCTTTCGCCGAGGTGTTCATCAAATCCAATACCAAGGAGATCGTAAAGTTTCTGAAATTCTTTCCATGAAAGCTCAACGCAGGTTTTCCAGATGGCCAGATTTTCTGGGTCCTGAGCTTGGAGTTTGACGAGTTCCTCTCTGGCCTCTTTGGCAATCTCGGGGTTCGTTGCTTCCAGGGAATTTACCTCGCGATAGAGTCGGACCAACTCGGCGATGGCGTCCTGAGCAAGTGCCTCATCATTACGCAGGTGTTTCCATCCATAGATAACCTTACCAAATTGCGTTCCCCAGTCCCCGATATGATTATCGGTGATGACGTGATGGCCCAGAAACCGCGCCACTCTGGCCAGGCAGTCGCCAAGGATCGTGCTTCGGATGTGGCCCACATGCATGGGTTTCGCCACATTGGGAGAACTGAAGTCGAGGACAATGGTTTTTTGCGGAGACTCCTTCGCAACGGCAAGACGGTCATCACGAAGCATTCCCCCCAGAAACCCTCCAAGAGCTTCCCTGGTGATTCGAAAATTCAAAAATCCGGCCCCGGCAATTTCGGGGGGGTCGGAGAGTCCGTCAACATGAACGGCGGCAAGAATCTTCGCAGCAAGCTCCCGGGGGTTCGCACGCTCTCTTTTGGCAAGGGCCATCGCGGCATTGGATTGATAGTCCCCGAACTTTGAGTCCGAAGCCGGAGAGAGTCCGTTGTGCATGGCCTCCAAACCACACGACTCAAGCGCCGCCGAAAGACGCCCGCTTAACTGTTCCCGCAGCGTTTGCATCAGGGCGAGCGCCGCTGGAAAACCCCGAGAATGTCCGCTGCGGTTGAGGCGGCTGAGAGTTCATCTCTCACGGTGCGATCATTCAAAAATTTGGCAATCGCTGCGAGAGTTCTCAAATGTGTCTGAAATTGATCCTTGGGAACCACAAAAAGCACAATGAATGAGACCGGTTGCCCATCGAGTGCATCAAATTCGATGCCTTTTTTCGAGCGACCAAATCCTGCCACGACCTCCTGGACTTTATCTGAGGAGGCATGAGGAATGGCGATCCCAAGACCGATGCCAGTGCTCATTGTCTGCTCGCGTTGTTTGATGGACTCCAGGACGGACTCAGAATCCCCGGGAAGAATACGCCCAGAACTTACGAGGAGCTCAACGATCTCCGAGATCGCTTCCCATCGCCCTTCTGCTTTCAAGTCCGGTAGGATTTGATCCTCCGAGAGAAGATTTGCCAAAGTCATCTTGCTGAACGGCGTAGGTTAGCGCCCTCCCCCGTCGTGGCAAGTGCTGATTTTGTGGAAGTTAGCTCGATCACGGCTTGAGGCACTAACAGCGGAATCCCAGCATGAATCGGATACAGGTGCTTGCCATCCACGCTGATCACGGCCTGGTCGCAATTTTTGCCGCTGACCTTTTCAGACATCCGCTTTTCCTCATCTGAGGCCATGCGAAGGGAGGTCCATGAGATCGGGCAGCGCAGAAGATTCAAAATGGTGTCAGAGAGGCTTTCCACAAAGGTCAGCTTTAATATTTAGGGACCGATGAGTCCACCCTCTCAGACCAAGCGGCAATGCCACCTTCCAGATTGTGGAGCTTCCCAAAGCCGGCTTTCTGAAGCTGTCGAACGGCCTTGGCACTTCGAGGACCAATTTTGCAATAAAGCACCATCTCCTCAGCACTGTCCAGTTCGCTCATGCGTGAAGGCAACTCGCTCAAAGGAATAAGCTTCGCGCCAGGCAGTCTCGCAATATCCCACTCGAATAGTTCCCGCACATCAAGCAGCACAAAAGAATCCCCGCGATCAATTTTGGACTTCAAATCTTCCACGCTGATTTCTGGAATGGGTGGTTCAGCTTCCTCCGCGGCTTTTGCCTGCGGAATGCCACAAAACTCGTCATAGTCGATCAGCTCGGTGATTGTTGGGTTTTCCGAACAGACCGGACACTTGGGATCTTTACGAACTTTGAATTCCCGAAATTTCATTGCGAGCGCATCAAAATGGATCAGGCGGCCAATGAGGGGCTCCCCAATTCCCACGATCAGTTTGACAGCCTCGATGGCCTGCATGACCCCGATCACGCCTGGCAGTACTCCCAAAACTCCCCCTTCGGCACAGCTTGGAACCATCCCTGGCGGCGGTGGCTCGGGGTAAAGGCAGCGGTAGCAGGGGCCTCCCAAATGTGGAGCAAAGACCGTGCATTGTCCCTCAAACCGGAAGATGGAGCCGTAGATATTCGGCTTTTTCAGAAAGACGGCGACATCATTCGAAAGGTAGCGGGTTGGAAAATTATCTGTTCCGTCGATGATGATGTCATACGGCTCGGCAATGGAGAGGGCGTTATCGCTTTGGAACATGGCATCATGAAGCACAACCTGCACATTGGGGTTGATGTCCTTGATTTTGTCCCGTGCGCTGTTGAGCTTTTTCCTTCCAACATCCTTTGTGCCATGAAGGATTTGGCGCTGGAGGTTGGAATAATCAACCACATCAAAGTCAACCAGCCCGATGGTGCCGACCCCGGCTGCAGCCAAATAAAGCGCAATCGGTGAACCCAAGCCTCCGGTTCCAATACAAAGAACCTTCGCCGCTTTGAGTCTCCGCTGACCATCAAGCGTGACTTCAGGCATGATGAGATGACGGGAATATCTGGCAATTTCGTCGTTGCTGAAATCGATGGATTCCACTCGATGGTCTTCGAGAATACTTTTCATGAAAATTTTGTGGGCT